>JADFNZ010000002.1 GCA_022563135.1 Chloroflexota bacterium
ATCCGTGCCCGACCACGAGGACCAGACCGAGCCGGGCGCCGCCGTCGCCGTGAGCGTCACCTGTGTGCCGGACGAGTACTGGTTCGCCGGGCAGCCGCCGGAGTTCGTCGGCGTGTAGATGATCGATCCCTGCCCGGTCCCCACGTTGAGGGTGAGCGTGACACAGTTGTCCGCCGGCAGCCGTTCGATCAGTCCCGCGACGAGCTGCGCGATGAGCAGCGCATCGACGGTCGTTACACCGCCGTCGCCGTCCGTGTCCGCGTTCGCCGCGCAGCCGAGACCGGCGATTATTCCCGCGACGGACTGGGCGATAAGCTGCGCGTCCACGATGCTCACGGCGCCGTCGCAACTCACGTCGCCGAGGAGGCTAACGCCCGCACCCTGCATGTACGGGCTCTCGCTTGCGCGGCCCGCCTGGCCGCCGCCCGAAACCGCGGCGCTCCCAAAGGCAACAGTGGCCACGAGCAACGTCGCCAGTAGCAGCGGAACAGCTCGTTTCATGCGAACCACCGTAATAATGCCTCCTTATAGTTAGGTTCGTCCGCTCACCAGCATTCATCAGGCCAAGGGTCACACCTGGGGCATAGACTAGGCGCGGACTGCGTGCAATAGGCGAGGCGAATCTACCCGTCCGGATGGATGTCCTGGTGCGGAGTGGCTGCGTGGCGAAGGCTAATCAGCCGAGGCGGACGCCGGCTTCGGCAAGAACGGCTCCCGGAGGGCGGGCGCGCTACCTCCGGCTTCCTCCTCCATGGCCGCGAGACGCTCGGCCTCCTGCCGCGCGCGGCCTTCCTCAAGCGACTCATCAAGCCGCCGGAACGCCGGCATGATCGCGATGATCAATAGCATGGCGGCAACACAGAGCACGGCGCCCGTGGCCACCACGGGCCGTACGCCGACGGACTCCGCTGCCACTCCCGCGGGCACGGCTCCGAGCGGCATCAGCCCAAACGTCATCATCATGACGCTCATCACCCGGCCACGTACCTCGTCCGGAATGATGAGCTGAATCGCCGTGTTGTTCACCGTCATCAGCAACATCGACCCGAACCCGATCAGTGAAAGGAACACCAGCGCCAGCCCGAACCATGGCGACACGGCGAAGAGGAAGAGGAAGCCGCCGAAGGCCAGCCCGCCGGCCACCAGCAGCCGCATCTTCTTAGGATAGGCGTCCAGGTTCGCGACGATGAGCGCGCCCACCAGTCCGCCGACGCCCGTCGCCGCCTGCATGATCCCGAAGCCGGACGAACCGACGTTGAAGACATCGTTGGCGAAGACCGGCAGCAGTATCATGTACGGCATCGCGAAGATCATCGGCACCGTCGCGAAGACGAGCAGCCCGAGCAGCACGGGCGTCCGCCGGATGTAGGAGAAGCCGCCCACGAAGTCCTCGAAGAACGTGAACTCCCGCTCTCGCTTCGAAGGCATCGCCGGCAGCGCGTAGGTCGCGATGACAGCGACCGCGTAGAACACGGTCGTGATGATGTAGGCGCCACCGATGCCGATCGGCGCGATCAACAGGCCCGCGATGGGAGGCGCGACGATGCGGCTGGCGTTCATCGCCGCTGTTGAAAGCGACATCGCGTTCATCAGCCGGTCGCGCGGCACAAGCTGCGCCACGAGCGCCTGGCGACCCGGCATGTTGAACGAAAACGCGGCGCCTGAGAGTGACGAGGCGACGGCCAGATGCCAGAATTCGATCGTATCCGTGACGATCAGCGCAGCGACGACGGCATTGACCGCCACGAGCGCGGTCTGCGCTACGATCAGCAGCTTCCGCTTATCCACGCGGTCCGTGACCACCCCACCGATAGGCGAAAGCACGAGCATGGGGATGGCGACCGTCGCCATGAGATAGCCAAGCAGGGCAGGGCTGTCCCACCGCGCGACCACCAGCCACCCCCGTAGAATGATCATCATGCTCATCCCGAAGAAGAAGCCGATGTTGCCGATGAAGAGGAGCCGGAACTCCGGGTTGCCCGAAAGCGATGAGAACGTCTGCCGCCAGCCCCTCAGAGGAAGGGCGCCTTCGGGCAAAGGACGGTCTGATCCGTCGGGCATACGACCGGACGGCGGCCCGTGCGAAGGCTGACTTTCTGAGGGCATCGGCTACATTGTAGGCAATCGTTAACGTCTACGTCAACGTTAGGTGTTCGCCTACCGGAGCTGGCGCTGGATCGGCAGCTCCCGGTGGCGCGTCCCGGTCAGATCGAACACCGCGTTCGCGATCGCCGCCGCAACCGGCACGATGCCCGGCTCGCCCGCACCCGTCGACGGCGTCTCCGGGTCGCCGACGAGATCCACCTCGATGGCCGGCGCGTTGTTAATTCGAGGCACGCGGTAACGCGCGAAGCTTGCGGTTTGGAGAGCGCCCCGCTGAAACTCCACGGCCTCGTACAACGCCGTGCCCAAGCCCATCACGATCGAGCCCTCCACTTGGTTCTTCGCCCCTTCCGGGTTCACCGTCAGGCCGCAATCGAGCGCTGCTGCCACCCGCTCGACCCTCACCTCCCTACCCTGGATGGAGAGCTGCAGGCACATTCCGACGTAGCTACCAACGTCAAGCCCGACGGCCACGCCCACGCCGCACCCTGAAGGCGGCTTCGCACTGCTCCAGCCGAACCGATCCGCCGCAGTCTCCAGCACCCGCCGGAAGCGGGGATTGGAGAGGTTCCGCAGACGTAGCTCTACCGGATCCACGCCGACAGCCTCCGCTATCTCGTCCATGTGGGCCTCACGCGCGAAGTGGTTCAACGCGCCTCCCAACGAACGGTAGGAGCCCGTCCGCAGCGGGCTCTCCGAGCGAAAACAGGTCACGGCGACGTTTGGCGCGTCGTAGGGCGTATCTGAGCCGCGCCGCCCGATGAACGGCCGGTCGCCGGCGTGATAGGCCTTGCATTCCCACGCGACAAGCGTCCCGTCCGACGTGAAGCCGCTCTTGATCTCGATCAGCGCGGCTGGACGGAACGTCGACCACATCATCTCCTCGCTCCGGCTATAGGCGACGCGCACGGGACGCCCTGCCACGCGCGCCAGCCGCGCCGCTTCGGCAGCAACCGGGTAGATGCTCTTACTGCCAAAGCCGCCACCGATCTCCGGCGCGATCACGCGGACGGCCTCCTCGCCTAACTCGAGCTGCTGCGCGAGCTCCGCGCGCAGGCCGAACGGTCGCTGCGTTCCGGCCCAGACAGTGAGCCTGCCATCGTCCCACTTCGCCACCGCGGCGCGAGGCTCCATCACCGCGTTCGAGACGAACGGGGCGAAGTAAACGGCCTCCAGCACCTCGTCGGCCACGCGAAACCCCTCATCCAGCGATCCCTTCTCCTGCGTGACGAACGGCTCTTGCGCCGTTCGCACCAGCAGGTCGGGCACGTCCAGATGCGAAGGTTGATCGGACTGCTCCTCCCACTGCGCGCCCAGCAGCTCCGCCGCTCGCTCCGCCGCCTCATCCGTCTCCGCGAGCACGGCTACCAGATCGCCATCGCGGGCGACCTGCACGACGCCGGGCAGCCGCTCCGCTACGGATGCGTCGAATTCGACGAGCTTCGCGCCGTAAGACGGCGGCCGCAGGACCACAGCGAAGAGCATCTCTGGCACGAGGACGTCCTGCGAGTACTCGGCACGGCCCGTGACACGCGCGACCGCGTCGATCCGTTGGGCGGGCCTTCCCATCACCGTGAACTCGCTCGCCGGCGTCAGCTCCACATCATCGTTCAGCTCGTGGCTCAGGCGCTGGCCCGCCAGGAGTTCGCTGTAGCCAACCGACCTCCCGGGATCGTGGCGCGACGTTACGAGGCCGTCCCGGCAGGCGAGGTCCGCCGCCGACAGGTCAAGCCGGTCGGCCGCAAGATCGAGCAGCACCTGGCGCGCCGTAGCCGCGGCCTTGCGAAGCTGGAGGCCCACTCGCGCCGTTGACTGGCTGCCGAACGTACCCATGTCCCAGGGCACGAGGGCGGTGTCGCCTAGCAGGACCTCTACGCTGTCGAGCGAGATCCGCAGCTCCTCCGCCACTTCCATGGCGAGGCCGCTGCGGATCTCCTGGCCGTACTCCACTTTGCCAGCGAAGGCGATCACCGTCCCGTCCGGTCGCACGGTGAGCCAGCGCGCCTGCTGGGTCTTGGGTTCAGTATTGCCGTACGCGGCACGGGCGTAACTGGCACGCGGGAGAGGAAACCCCATCGTCACTTCGCCAACGATGCTCAGCCCCTCATCCACGCCCTCGTGGGATTCACCCATCGTTCGCCCCCGCCAGCTTCGCTGCCGCCCGGGCGACGGCCCGTTCGATACGCATGTAAGTGCCGCAGCGGCACATCCCTTCCGCCAGCGCTTCGCGGATCTGCGTGCGGTTGGGCTGCGCTTCCCGGTTCAGCAGTCCGACGGCGGTCATGATCATACCGGGAATGCAGTAGCCACACTGCATCGCCGTCTCTTCCACGAACGCCTGCTGCACCGGATGTAGCTCACCATCTCGCGCGAGACCCTCGATCGTCGTGATCGACCCGCCGGCCACGGCGCCGACGGTCGTCATGCAGGCGCGCAGCGGCTGGCTGTCGACCAGCACCGTGCAAGCGCCGCACAGTCCCTCGCCGCAGCCGTACTTCGTGCCGGTCAGGGCGAGGTCGAATCGCAGATAGCTCAGCAAGTTGCGGCCGGCCTGCGGCGCGTCCCGCTCCTCGCCGTTGACTTCGATCGATGCCATCGATACACCTCTCCTCGGCGAAGAGTGTATCACGGTGGCAGCACTCACTGAACGTCGTTCATGGACACGGCTCGTCCATGCTATCCTGTGCGTACTCTGGAGCACGAACGATGATCGAAGAGCGAACGGAAGCAGCAGCGGCGATCAAGCGCGTCGCCGACCGCCTGCGTGAGAGCATCGGCCGGGTGATCGTCGGGCGCGACGAGGTGGTCGAGCTGGCTCTCGTCGCGCTGCTCGCCGAGGGCCACATCCTGATCGAGGACGTGCCGGGCACGGGCAAGACGATGCTCGCGAAGGCGATCGCGCGCAGCCTGGGCTGCTCGTTCAGCCGCATCCAGTTTACGCCGGACCTGATGCCGTCGGACGTGACCGGCATCCACTACTTCAACCAGCAGTCGAGCGAGTTTGACTTCCGGCCCGGCCCGATCATCGCGAACATCGTCCTCGCCGACGAGATCAACCGCGCGACGCCACGGACGCAGAGCGCGCTACTCGAGGCGATGGAGGAGCGTCAGGTCACCATCGACGGCCAGACGATGCCGCTGCCAGCGCCGTTCCTCGTGCTCGCTACGCAGAACCCGATCGAGCTGGAGGGCACCTTCCCGCTGCCGGAGGCCCAGCTCGACCGCTTCCTCATGCGGCTTCGCATCGGCTACCCGACCGAGGCCGAGGAGGACGCCATCCTGCTGCGCTTCGAGTCGGAGCAGCCGCTGGACTCGCTCGAAGCGGTCGTCGATGCGGCCGAGCTGCTGCGGCTGCGGGCGCTCGTGCCGAAGGTGCACTGCGAGGCGTCGGTGCGCCGCTACCTCATCGCGATCGTGCGGGCGACGCGGCAGCACGCCGCGCTCGATCTCGGGGCGAGCCCGCGCGCCAGCCTGGCGCTCTTCCGGGCATCACGCGCCCTCGCCGCGATCCGTGGCCGTGACCACGTGCTCCCCGACGACGTGAAGCTCCTGGCGCCGGCCGTCCTCCCGCACCGACTGATCCTCAGCTCGCAGACGCGTCTACGCGGACGCGACACGTCCGGCGTCCTAGAGGAGGTGCTCGAAGAGGTGCCGGCCCCCGTGGAGCGCTAAGATGCTGCTGCGCAACGCCTGGCTGCCTCTCGGGGTTGCCCTGGTGCTCGCCGGCCTGGTGGGCGGCGCCGGAGCCGTTGTGGGGCTCGGCGTCTTCCTGCTGCTCGCGGGCGCCCTCGCGCGCACGTGGGCGGCTCGCTCCCTCGACAGCGTCACGTTCGAGCGTCGTCTCACCGAGAGGCGTGCCTTCCCCGACGACACCATCCACGTGCGCTACCGCCTCACCAATCGCAAAGCGATGCCGCTCCCGTTTCTGGAGCTACACGATCAGCTCCCTGAGGCGCTCTGCCCAGCCGAGTTGGACCTCACGCCCTCCCCTGCTACCGGGGCCGCTCTCTACAAGCACGCGACCCACTTGCGCTGGTATGAGCGGGTGACGTGGTCGATCGACTTGCAGTGCCCCACGCGCGGCTACTTCAGCCTGGGCCCGGCGCGGCTGCACTCCGGCGACGGCTTCGGCCTCTTCGCGAACGACCGTGCCGAGCCCGCAACGGACGGCGTGGTCGTCTACCCGCGCACCGTACCTTTGGCCGATCTCGGGCTTCCCTCCGCGCGGCCGCTCGGCGAGCGCAAAGGCCGCCAGCGCATCTTCGAGGATCCGCTCCGCTTCGCGGGCGTGCGGGACTACCAGCCGGGCGACGCGATCCGGCGCATCGACTGGAAGGCGACCGCCCGCCGGGGAGCGCTTCAATCGCGCGTCTACGAGCCATCGACGACGCAGCATCTCCTCGTCGCCCTCAACATCGATACGCTGACACAGCCCTGGCAGGGCTACGTGCCGGAGCTGCTGGAGGCGAACATCGTCGTCACAGCATCGCTCGCCCGCTGGGCCCACGACGAGCGGTACGCCGTGGGACTACTCGCCAACGGCAGCCTTCCGGAGTCCGACCGGCCGATCAACATCGCCCCGGGCAGGGCGCCTGACCAGCTCGTCCGCATCCTGGAGGCGCTGGGCGGCATCGGGCCAATGACCATGACATCGCTCGCGGGGCTGTTGGAAGAGGAGGGCCATCGGCTGCCCTTCGGCGTGACCATCGCCGCCGTGAGCGCGCAGATGCCGGAGCCTCTGGCGGCCGCCCTCCGCCGCCTGCACGAATCCGGCCACCACGTCACGGTCCTGACGATCGTGAACGATGACTGGTCGAGCATCATGGGCGACGTCCCCGTGCAACGGATCGACCGGCGGGCGTTCCAGCCTCCGCGGCCACAGGCGGCGGCTCCGGCATGAGCGGACGAGCCTTCGCTACGGAAGCCGTCGCATTGACGGCGCTGGCCCTCTGGATCTACGGGGGAGCGGCGCTCCTGGTCGCCGCGATGGGCGATGGTGCTGCGCTCTCGTTCGGAGCAGTGGCCGCCGTCGTCGTGCTCTCGTACGGGCTCTCGCTCGCGCTCTCGCGCTTCGATGTGGACATCCGGACGCTACGGCTCTGGGGCGCGGCCCTCTCGCTGGCGCTGCTCTACCTCGTCCTGCGCGTCGAGATCGCGGGCGAGCCCTACCTCTGGGAGCTGGGCTGGCTCGGCGACCTCCTCTCGTCGCCCGGCGACACGCTCCAGGGCCGCGCGGGCGATGTCACCGCGGTCGTGGTGCTGAGCGGCGCCTGGATGTGGGGCGTCGTGCGGGGCTCCAGAGATCTCTCCTTCGAGCTGATCCTCGGCGAGGCGGGACTCGGCGTGGTCGCCGTACTGTTCGCGGCGGCCTTCGCGTCCGGAGCGGACGCGCCGGAGTTCCTCCTGTGGCTGCCCGCGCCTTATCTGGCGGCGGCCCTCTTCGCGCTGGCGCTCGCCCACCTGCGACAGGTCGATCTCGACCGGCGACGGCCGTTCCTCGACGCGTGGGGCCTCTGGACGGGCGGCTCCCTCGCAGCCATCGGCGGGATAGCGACGCTGGCAGCCCTGTTCGACCCGTCCTCGCTGGCGCTCGTGGGCGATGGCATCGTCCTGCTGATCCAGGGCCTCGCGCTCGCGATCGCCGTTATCCTTGTGCCGCCCATCCTCGCCATCGCCTGGTTGGTTCAACTGGCCTTCGGCTGGCTCGCCACGGGTGAGGCGTTCATGCCGGAGCCCGCCGGCACAGGAGAGCTGCTGCGGGAGGTGGACGAGGAGGCCGACGACCCGGCCCGCTGGACGAAGATACTGGCGTACGTCCTCGGCGGAGGCATCATCGCGCTCATCGCCGCGGCCATGCTCGCCGCGCTCTGGCTCGCGTTCGCCCGCTCGCAGCGAACGGACGAGCGGCCCGATGAAGTGCGCGAGGTCGTCGAGCCAGAGGGCGCCGCGGGCGGCGTGCGATCACTGATCGCCGGTGCGCTCGGGCGGCTGCGGGGCCGCGCATCCCCGGCTCGCGGCAGGGATGCCATCGGCGGTCTCTATCTGGAGATGCTCAGCGATGCGGAGGCGCGCGGCCTTGCGCGGCCCGCATCGGCAACACCGCAAGAGTTCGCGCCCCAGCTCGAAGCGCTCTTCCAGTCAGCAACGCCCGGCGCTATCAGCCGGACGTATATGGAAGCGCGGTACGCCCGCCGCCCACCGGCAGGCGAGAGGATGCGCGAGCTGCGCGACGAGTGGCGGCGTATTGACCGCGAACCAAGCGGCGGGTAGCCTGCGGACGATGGACGGCGAGATCACCATCGCGGAGCTCGTACGCAACGGGACGATGAGCGCCGAGATCGCGGCGACGCTCTGGGCCGCCGTAGACGGCGGGCGCTCGTTCCTCACGGTCGCCATCCCGCGCTTCGCCGGCAAGTCCACTCTCTCGAGCGCCGTCCTCGCCCTGCGTCCCCCGGACGTCCCGCTGCACGACGTGGACGGCTCGCCGGAGCTGATGGACCGGCTGCGTCGCGAACGCTCGGGCGGCTACCTGGTGGTGGCGGAGTTCAGCCAGGCGCCGGTGCCCGGCTACATCTGGGGCGAACCCGTCCGCCGCGTCTTCGACACGCTGGAGGCCGGCTACTCGCTCCAGGCTGCCCTCCACGCCCCCGGCGTTGAGCAGGCGATCCGCGTCCTGACGGAGGGCAACGGCGTGAGCGACGAGCTCGCGTCCGCGTTCGACCTCGTCCTCTATATCGAGCGCTTCGGCGACGACATGCCGGACTTCTGGCGGCGGCTCGCGCACGTCTACGAACTCGATCGCGTGGTGGAGGGCCGGCCCCAGGGTCGCACGCTCTTCCGCTGGCGAGAGGACGGCGATCAGTTCGAGGCGGTGGAGTCGCCGCGCAGCTTCGCCGCTGACCGCGCCGACATCGAGGCGCGCACCGCCGTCATGGAAACGCTCGCGCGCGCCGGCCGGACGGGCGAGGCTGAGGTCGTAGAGGCGATCGCGCAGTACCGGTCGCGCTAGCCCGTCTAGCCGCCGCCCGCCGGGGCGAGCGTCTCCGTAAGTGCGGGCAGTCCATCCCGATACGCGACCACGTTCGTGTGGATCGCCGGAATGCGCGGGCCGGGCGTGAGGATGCCGGCGAGGTTGAGCGGATCGACCGCGCTGAGGTGGACGAGCTCGTCGCGCTTCTCCGCGCGGCGCACGCGCCGGAGCGCCTCGACGGCCTCCGGCCGCGCATACTGCTCGCCGTAGAAACCGGCCACGAACCGTCCGCCGCGAACGACGCCACGCGCCTCCATCCGGCGCAACGCCCGCAGCACGTCGCGCCACGGCACCGTCAGGCCCTCGCGCTGCACGGCGTCCCGAAACACGACGCCGTAACGGAAGAGGAGCTGCTCCGCCCACGCCTCGGCGAGCTCTTCAGACGCCATCTCATCGCCGTTCGCGACGGGCAGCAGCGACCAGCGGCCGGCCGCCACCCCAGCCGACAGCGACGCGAACCGGCCGTTGCGGCGCGGAGAGCGGCGACGGGCGTGTCCCATCAGTGAGCGCAGCGCCTGGAAACCGTCCGCGGTCACCAGGCCGCGCGCGACCAGCTCCCAAAGGCCGTGCTCAACATCCGCGGGGAGCCGGCGCGTAGCATCGGCTAGGTCATCGTAAAAGAGCGCGCCCCGCTCCCGCAGCACGGCGAGCACCTCATGGGCCGCACCTTTCGCCGGCGACACGGGCGTATCGCCGTTCCGCAGGCCCGCGCTCAGCCAGGCGAGGTCGCCTCGCCGAACGAGCGCGACTGGCGTCGCGGAGGTCGCGGCCGATGGCAGGGGCCGCTCCTCGGTCGCCGCCTTGCGCAGGCTCAGGCGCGCCCAGGCCACGTCTCCGGAGAGGCAGAGCTCGTCGAGCCAGCCCGGGCGATACCCAGCGACGCGGGCGGGCAGGATGTGCCGCTCCCAGGCGACCGCGGGCAGCTCGAACCCCTGGAGCTGCGCGATCGCCTCGAGCAGGCCACGCTTGCCCACAAGCTGCGTGCCTGGCGCCACGTGCTGCCAGCGGAGCAGGAAGCGCAGGTAGTCCTGCGCGCTCACCGGCTCGATCTCGCGACGCAGCCGGTCGAGCGTATAGCGATGGATGCGCGAGAGGAGGCGGCGATCGCAGAACTCTTCCCCGGCCGCGCCGGCGCGGAAGCGGCCGCGCAGCACCACGCCGTCGCCCTCAAGCTGCGCCAGGCCGATCGCGGCGTTGCCGGGCGTGAGCGCCGTCCGGCGGGCGAGCTCGGCGGCTGTCTGCGGACCCAGACACTCCATCTGGCCGCGCACCAACGCCGCCAGCGCGTCGTGCTCCTCGACTTCAGCGTCGAGCTCCGGCGGCAGGTGGATCTCGGGCAAAACGCGCGCGTTCGGATAGAGCCTCCGGATCAGCGGCTGGCTCTCCGCCGCGAACCAGAGGCGCTCGCCGTCCACCGTCTCCACGATGGCGGCGCGTCGCTCGGCGGCGAGCGCATCGAACCAGGGCGACCAGTCCGCCGCGTCGTCCGGCCGAACCACCACTAGGTTAAGGAGCGCATCGTGCAGCTCCTCCGGGTCGCGGGGCTCCGGCCACGCCTCCTCCCGCACCCGCTCGATAGCGGACGCGTCTAGCGCGCCGAGGTCGCGCGCGTTCTCCGGCAGCGTCCGCCGCAGCGTTATGGCGCGGGCGCGGCGCTCCTCCAGCGGCGCGTTGTCCAGGAAGGTGTAGGGCTTGGAGTTAAGCATCTCGTGGGAGAAAGGCGAAGGCTCGGTCGTCTCGCGGGCGTGGAGGCGGATTTCGCCACGCTCAATGCGGCCGAGTACCGCCTTCAGGCCCTCCAAGTCCATCGCTTCCGTCAGGCAGTCGTGTGCGGTCTGACGCACGAGCGGGTGGTCCGGCAGATCGATCGGGCCGGTGACGTTCTCCTGGCAGGCGACCAGCCTCGGGAAGAGCGCGCCCAGCAGGTCATCCGAGCGCATCCGCTGCAGCGGAGGCGGCACGCGCTTGCCCTGCCGCTGTCGCTTCACGGCGAGCGCTCGCGTGGCGTTCCAGCGCCAGCGCGTGGTGAACATCGGCACGGCCAGCAGCGCCTGCGTCAGCGCCTCCTCGACGTTGTCCGCCTTGACGAACGAGAAGAGATCCTCCAGCGGCACGCTATGCTGCGGGCCCAGCGACAAGAGCAGGGCATCGTCGCTGGCGGCCGCCTGGAGCTCGAAGTCGAAGTTGACGCAGAAGTTCTTGCGCAGCGCCAGCCCCCAGCCGCGGTTGATCCGGCCGCCGAACGGCGCGTGCACGACGAGCTGCATTCCGCCGCTCTCATCGAAGAAGCGCTCGAACACCACGTCGGTGTCCGAAGGCACGATACCGAGCGCCTGCTTCTCGGCGCGAATGTAGCGCACGATCTGCTCGGCGGCCTCCGCGGACAGGCCGCACTCCGTCGCCAGCCAGCCTTTCGCGGCGCCATCGGCGTCCAGCCGCGCTGCGACCTCCCGTCGCAGCGCCCCGACCTCCTCCGAAAGCTCCACCGTGCGCGAGGGTGCCTCCCCCACCCAGAAGGGGATCGTCGGCGGCGCGCCGTGGGCGTCCTCCACCCGCACCACGCCCGGCTCAATGCGCTTGATCCGCCAAGAGGTCGTGCCGAGCAGGAAGATGTCGCCCGCCATGCTCTCGATCGAAAAGTCCTCGTCCAAGGTGCCGATAAAGGTGCCATCCGGCTCCGCCAGGACGCGGTAGTCCGCCACCTCTGGGATCGCCCCGCCGCACTCAATCGCCGTCATGCGCGCCCCGCGCCGTCCCCGCAGCACGCGGTTGATGCGGTCGCGGTGGAGGTGAGCGGCAGCGCGACCGTGGCCCGTCGCGACGCCTTCGCTCGCCAGCTCGACCACGTCGTCGAAGTCGCGGCGGCTCAGCTCCGCGTAGGGCGCGGCGTTGCGCACCAGCGCGTAGAGATCGTCCTCCTGCCACGGTTCGCAGGCGCACTCGGCGACGATCTGCTGCGTGAGGATATCGAGCGGCGCAACGGGCGGGAAGACGCGGTCGAGCCGTCCGGAGCGCACGGCGCGCACCAGCGCGGCGCACTCGACCAGCTCGTCGCGCGTCGTTGGGAAGAGGCGACCCTTGGGTACCAGGCCAAGCGCGTGCCCGGAGCGCCCGACGCGCTGGAGGAAGGTGGTGATCGTCCGCGGCGACTCGATCTGGCAGACGAGATCGACCGTGCCGATGTCGATGCCGAGCTCCAGCGAAGCCGTCGCCACGAGCGCCCGCAGTTCGCCGGCCTTCAGCCTGCGCTCCAGCCCGAGCCTGCGCTCCTTCGACAGGCTCCCGTGGTGCGACGCGACATGCTCCTCGCCCACGCGCTCGGCGATCTTATGGGCCACGCGCTCGGCGAGCCGCCGCGTGTTCACGAAGATCAGCGTCGTCCGGTGCGCGCGGATCAGTTCCGCCAGGCGGTCGTAGATGTCGGCCCACTGCTGGCCGGAGCAGACGGCCTCCAGGTCCGTCGGCGGCACGTCCAACGCCAGGTCGAGGTCGCGCTGGTGGCCGGCGTTGACGATCGAGCAGTCCGGCGCACCGCCGGTGCGAGCGCTCCCGACGAGGAAGCGCGCCGCGTCCTCGATCGGCTTCACCGTCGCCGAGAGGCCGATGCGCGACGGCCGCTCAGCGCAGATGTGATCCAATCGCGCGAGCGAGAGCGACAGATGGCTGCCGCGCTTATCGCGGAGCAGAGCGTGGATCTCGTCCACGATCACGGTCTTGACGGAGCGCAGCACCTTGCGGCTCTTCTCCGCCGTCAGCATCAGGTAGAACGACTCCGGCGTGGTGATGAGGATGTGCGGCGGGTGGCGGATGATCTGCTGGCGTTGGGAGGAGGTGGTGTCGCCGGTACGCACCATCGTGCGGATCGCGGCCGGAGCGTAGCCCAGCTCGCGCGCCACCTCGGCGATCTCGGCGAGCGGCTCCTCCAGGTTGCGCTGGATGTCGTTGCTCAGCGCCTTCAGGGGCGAGATGTAGAGCACCTCGATCGCGTCATCGAGCGGCGCTTTCTCCGCGCGGCGCAGGAGACGGTCGATGCTGACGAGGAAGGCCGCGAGCGTCTTGCCGGAGCCGGTCGGCGCGGAGATCAGCGTATCGCGCCCGGCGACGATCTCCGGCCAGCCTCGCTCCTGCGCCTCCGTAGGCGCGGCGAACTTGCGCGAGAACCAGGTGCGGACGGCGGGGTGAAAGCTATCGAGAGCGCTCATGTGAGATTCGAGACGCGATGCTAGTCGAACGTGCGTGCTAGGAACTGTACAGCGGTGTATGGCGCGCTGTCAAGCCTTCGGCGTTGCCCTGCCCGCGCGCTGCCGATACTATGGGTCGGCTACGTGAGGAGGAGCCTACCCTTGCCTATTCGCGGCGTGATCTTCGACTTCGGTGGCGTGATCTTCAACATGCGCTGGGACGTAGCGCGGGACCTCGAGGACGCGCACAACCTGGAACGGCGTACGCTGGTCCGTACCCTGTACGACAACGACGAATGGCGCGCGGTGCAAGTAGGCGCGGGGGATATCGATGCCTGGCGCGAGGGCGCGCACCGGCGGCTGGAGGAGGCGGCCGGCCGCTCACTGCCGCCACTGCACGAACAGTGGCGGCAGGCCTGGGGCCCGATCGCCGAGAACGTCGAGCTGATTCGCTCCCTGCGCGGGCCGTATCGCGTCTCCATCCTGAGCAACGCCGACGCAAATTTAGAGGTGCGGCTGCGCGACGGCTTCGGCATCCACCACCTCTTCGACGACGTGATCTCCTCGGCCGCCGTCGGCCTGGCGAAGCCTGACCTCGCGATCTACCGGCTGGCGGCCGAGCGCTTGGGCCTGCCCACCGAGCAGTGCGTCTTCATCGACGACGCAGAGGCGAATGTTGAAGCGGCGCGGGAGACCGGCATGGCTGCCGTCCACTTTATCGTCGACCGCGGGCACAACCTCAGGGAGCAGCTCAGCGAGCTCGGCGTACGCGCGAACGGTTAATTCAGCTCCGTCTCACTATGCCTTCAGCTTCCCTTTCGTGCTGGGCGCGCGGCCGGCGGCGCGCGGATCGAGCCGGCTGGCCGCGCCGAGCGCGCGGCCCAGCGCCTTGAAGAGCGCCTCCGCCTTGTGGTGATCGTTCACGCCGGAGAGCACGCGCGCGTGGAGCGTGAGCTTGCCCTCGCTGGCGAGCGACCAGAGCAGGTGTCCGATCAGGTCGGCCGGCAGCTCGCCGATGTTGTCACCCGTCCACGCCGCCTCCACCACAGCGTAGCCCCGCCCGCTCAGGTCGACGGCGACGGAGGCGAGCGCCTCGTCCAGCGGCACCGTGGCGTCCGCCATGCGGACAATCCCCTCGCGTGAGCCGAGCGCATCGTCGAGCGCCTTGCCGAGCGCGAGGCCCACGTCCTCGACGGTGTGATGCGCGTCCGTCTGGAGATCGCCGCTCGCGCGCACGGTGAGGTCGATCAGGCCGTGCCGCCCGATCTGCGAGAGCAGGTGGTCGAGCATGCCGACGCCCGTCTCGACCGCGGTGTCGCCCCGGCCGTCCAGGTTCAGCTCCACGTGGACCTTCGTCTCGTTCGTCTCACGGTCAACGGCAGCGCGACGCTCAGCGGCCACGTTCGTCTCCTATCTCCTGCAACGCCTCCACCAGGCGGTCCGTCTGGCTCGGCAGCCCCACGCTGATGCGCAGGCAATCGCGCAGGCGTGGCGTCTCGAAGTAGCGAACGAAGATGCCCTGCTCGGCGAGCCGGGCGTGCGCATCGCGCGCCTCGACGCCGGTCAGGCGGCAGAGCAGGAAGTTCGCCTGCGAGGGAAACACCTCGACAAACTCCAGCGCGGCGAGAAGCCCTCGCATCCGTTCCCGCTCCTCCACGATCGTCCGCACGCCTTCCATGAGCGGCTCCTTCTGCTCGAGCGAGACGAGCATGGCGACTTCTGCGGCCACGTTCGGCGTGTAGGGCTGTTTCATCTGCATGAGCACCTGAGCCAAAGCTGGGGGCATGATACCATAGCCGGCCCGCAGCCCAGCCAGCCCCGCCCACTTGCTGAACGTTCGCAGGACGACCAGGTTCTCGCGCTGGAGCGCCAGCGGCGCGAAGCTCTCGCCCGCGAACTCGCCGTAGGCCTCGTCGACGACGACGAGCAGGCCCGCCGCGAGGAGCGAGCTCAGCTCATCCGGCCGTAGGAGAGCACCAGTCGGGTTGTTCGGCGAGGCGATAATGATGATCTTGGCGTCTGAGGCGGCGTTCTGTACGGCCTGCACGTCCGGCGTGAAGTCGTCCCGCCGCGGCGCTTCGATCACCTTCCCGCCGGCCACGCGCGCAAGGAACCCGTACATGCCAAACGTCGGCGGGCAATCGATGACGGCATCGCCGGGCGCGATGACCGCGCGCAGCAGCAGATCGATCAGCTCGTCGCTCCCGTGGCCGGCGACGATGTGCTCCGGCCCGACGCCCGTATACTCGGCGAGCGCCGCGCGCAGGCGGCGTTGCTGGGGATCGGGATAGCGGTGGTAGCCGTCGAACTCCGCCAGCGCCGTCAGCACGGCGGGGGAAGGGCCGTAGGGGTTCTCGTTGGCGTCCAGTTTGACGATCCGGTCGGCCGGGATGCCCAGCCGCTCGGCGAGCAGATCGCTCGGCTCGATCGGCTCGTAGCCGAGCATCGCCAGAATGTCCGGCCGGACGAGCTTGAGGATATCGGCGGAGGTGCGAGACTCTGGTGGCATAGCAGTAGTGGCAGCGGCGGGCTACTCGCCGTTCTCCAGTCGCAGCTCCACGCTGCGGGCGTGCGCGGTGAAGCCCTCCGCGCGGGCGATGCGCGCCGTCGCTGGGCCAAGCGCCCGCAGCGCCGCCTCATCGATCGCGACGATGCTGGTGACCTTGAGGAAGCTCTGCACCCCCAGCGGCGATGCGAAGCGCGCGGTGCCTGCCGTCGGCATGACGTGGCTCGGGCCCGCCGTGTAGTCGCCCAACGTCTCCGGCGACATTTCGCCGACGAAGACGCCGCCCGCGTTGCGCACCTTGGCCACCCACTCGGCGGCGTTCCGCACCAGCAGGCAGAGGTGCTCCGGAGCGAACTCATTGGCCAGTTCGATCGCTTCGTCGAGCGAGCCGACCACGACCGCTCCGCCGTGGGCCTCGAACGCAGTTCGCGCGATCTGCTGGCGCTCCAGTTCGACGAGCTGTCGCTCCACCTCCTCCCCTACCCGTTCCGCGAGCTGCGCGGACGGCGTGATGAGGATGGGCGTTGCCAGCTCGTCGTGCTCGGCCTGAGCGAGCAGGTCGGCGGCGCACAGAACAGGATTCGCCTCATCGTCGGCGATGACGATCGTCTCGCTCGGGCCGTAGAGCGCATCGATGCCGACATCGCCGAAGACTGCCCGCTTGGCGAGTGTGACGAAGATATTGCCCGGCCCACATACTTCGTCCACCCTCGGCACGCTCTCCGTCCCGTAGGCGAACGCCGCGATGGCCTGCGCGCCGCTCATGCGAAAGAGGGCGTCCACGCCCGCGATATCCGCAGCGACAAGCTTGACCGCCGGCACGCGCCCATCGCGCCCGGCTGGCGAAGCGATGAGCACCTCCCCTACGCCTGCGACTCTCGCCGGTAGCGCGGTCATCAGCACGGAAGAGGGGTAGGCCACGGTCGCGCCGGGCATGTAGACGCCCACGCGGGCGAGCGCCCTCACCTGCACGCCGACGCCATCGCGCTGGAAGCTGCGCATCACGTGCTTGCGCTGCTCTTCATGGAACGCGCGGATGCGCTCCGCGGCGAACCGTAGCGCCTCAATGACGGCCGGGTCGACCTCGTCGTACGCCGCGTGGATCTCCTCTTGCGGAACACGTAGCGTCTCATACTTCGCGCCGTCGAAGGCGCGTCCGTAGCGCAGCACCGCGGCGTCGCCCTGCTCGCGCACGTCGCGCAGGATGCGGCGCACAGCCTCCTCCAGCGTCGATACGTCACCGACGGCGTCGCGCGTCCGCTGCCACACTTCAGGGGGCAGCTCTGCCTCTTGTAGCGGCGTGCGGCGCAGCAGCGTGCGCCGCCCTTCCTCAGCGCCAGAGACGATCCTCACGACAGGTACGACCGGATCACGGCCCGCGCCCGCTCCCGCGAGTGCGCTTCAAACGCCTCGATCCGGGCGACCGTCACCTGGCGGATCGCCTGGTCGAGCAGGTCGGGGATGTTCTTCAGAAAGTGGGCCAGGTCGCTCTCTGATTCGACGCCGTACGCGCGCAAGTGGCGGCTGGCGATCATGCCGAAGCGATCCCAGTCCGGCTGATGGTCGAGGGTGCCGGCGGAGACGTCGCGCCAGCGGCGCAGCGTCTCACCGTCGATGAAGCCGACGGCTACATCGACAGCGGATGCCAGCAGCTCCTTCTGGATCTCGGCGACCGCGTCGCGGTCCTCGCGCTGGCGGCGGTCGAGCTCGAACTGGAGCACGCGGTCGAGCAGGTTCGCTAGCACGTCGCCCTTGAGCGGGGAGTTCACGCCGAAGCAGGGGCGGTAGATGTCGCTGATCCACGTCTCGTCCATCTCCAGATGCGAAAGATAGCCGCAGACGAAGGCGACAGTGCTCTTCCCGAGCCCGTCCTGCGCTGCGAGGTCCGGGTGCTCTCGGAAGACCTTCGCGGCGCCGCTCTGCTCGCCGAAGTCGTCCAGATCGAAGAAGTGCGTCCGCGCGCGGTCCCAGCGCGTCAGCACGCGAATATCGGGCGTGGTAGCGCCCAGGTAATAGGCGCCTGGATCAGCCTCCAGCGCGGGATCGGCGAGCTCCTGCGCCAGCTCCCGCGCGAGCGTCATGTGCATGGTGAGAGGCGGCATCGGGGCTCCTAGTCGATGATCTTGTTGAGCGGATACTCGACGATCCCTTGCGCGCCCGCCTGCTTCAACCGGGGGATGATCTCGCGCACCACGCTCTCCTCCACCACGGTGTTGATCGCCACCCAGTCTGGATCCGAGAGCGAGGAGATCGTTGGCCGCTTGAGGGCGGGCAGGATGGCGATGACCCGGTCCAGGTCCGCCTGGGTGACGTTCATCATCAGCCCCACTTTACCATCGGCGGCGAGCGTGCCGTTGAGCATCAGCACCAGGTCCTCGATCTTCTGGCGCTTCCACGGGTCGTCCCAGGCGGCACTGCTCGCGATGAAGCGAGAGGTGCTCTCAAGCAGCGTCTCGATCACCCTGAGGCCGTTGGCCCGTAAGGAGGCCCCGGTCTCCGTCCCTTCGACCACCGCGTCCGCGAGGTCGGGCGGCTTCGCTTCTGTCGCCCCCCAGGAGAATTCCACGTCCGCCTCAATGCCCCGCTCACTTAAGTATCGCTTGGTGATGTTCACGACCTCGCTGGCGATGCGCTTCCCTGCCAGATCTGCGAGCGACTGAATAGGCGAATCCTCCGGCACCGCCAGCACCCAGCGAAAAGGTCGCCGTGTGGCCTTCGAATACTGCAGTTCGGCAACCTCGACCACGGAGGCCCCGCTCTCGCAGATCCAGTCGTACCCCGTGAGGCCGGCGTCCATCAGCCCGTCCTGCACGTAGCGCGGGATCTCCTGCGCCCGAATGAGCCGGCACACTATCTCAGCGTCGTCCAGCGTTGGCCTGTACGAACGGTTGCCCACGCCTAGGTTGTAGCCCGCCTTCCGAAACAGCGACACCGTCGCCTCTTGGAGGCTACCGGCAGGAATAGCAAGACGGAGGATCTGCTCGCTCATCTTCTTTCAGACACTCTGGACAGCGCAGGCCACCTCATTGTAGACGAGTCGATTTCGCCGAACAACCGAACGCGATTACTGCCCGCACCCCAGCACCCGTTATGCACCGGCCATGGCCTCGTTAGCTATGGATGGCACGCAGACCACCACTTGACAGAATACGGCACCCTCGCCTAGCATTGATGCCCCGCCTCCTTAGGAAGCCAGCCGCCATGCCTCCCCTGGGGCTGGCCGTGATGACGCTCATCGCGGCGCTCGCGCTCGTCCCCGCAGGGCCGCTCGCCCGCACATTCAGCTCTGTGGAAGGCGACACAGTGCCTGCGACCTCGAGCGGCGCAGATGCGGCGCTAATCGAGGCGGCGGAAGCGCCTCTCAGCGCCGCTTGGGCGAGCGCCCAGCCATCGACCAGCAAGTCCGCTTCGGACGCCCTCTACAGGCATCCGCCTGCTCCCACGACCGCGTCGCCGGCGAATCCAGCGCCCACGCCCGCGCCGACTCCTCAAGCGCTGGTCTCAGACGTCCTGCCGCTCGTGCGCCCGCCCGACCCGCCTGCGGCCGAGCGCGGTGGCTCGGCGACGAGCCTCGCTGTGCCGGCGGGGACGCGCGTCGTCCGCGGCTCGTGCGCGTCCGACGGCGAGTGCCACGACTACAACTTCTACTGGGCGCCGACGCACGAGGCGGTCGTCTTCGCCGCCGAACCGGCGCACAAGGTGCAGCACGAGCTCTGCCACGCCCATCAGCACTGGTCGATCAACCGAGGCGCCGCGCTCGCTCCCAGCGACTACGATCTCGAGTCGTGGTACGCCTCGGCGGAAGGGCAGAGCTTCACCGCGGCGGTGGCCGGTCTCTACTGGCCGTGGTCGCAGAGCGCCGTCAACGGGCTGGAGGACTTCGCCTGGACGTGCGCCTACTGGTACGTCGACCCGGGGCACCTGCGGAGCGTCAGCCCCCTGCGATACGCCTGGGCCGCCGCGCACCTGCCCTATGGCGCTAATCGAAGACCACGGTCTTGTTGCCGTAGACGACGATGCGGTTGCGCAGGTGCAGATCGACGGCGCGCGCGAGCACGATCTTCTCCAGGTCCCGCCCTTTTCGCACGAGGTCAGCGACCGAGTCACGGTGGCTCACCACCACGACGTCCTGCGCGATAATGGGTCCCTGGTCGAGCTCCGGCGTCACGTAGTGGGCCGTAGCGCCGATGATCTTGACGCCCCGCTCATGCGCCTGATGATACGGCCGCGCGCCCGCGAACGCCGGCAGGAACGAGTGGTGGATGTTGATGATCCGATTGGGGTAGCGCGCGACCAGCCCCTCGCGTAGGATCTGCATGTAGCGCGCGAGCACGATGAGGTCAACGTCGTGCTCCGCCAGCTTGTTGGCAATCCGCTCCTCCTGCGCTTCGGCGGTCTCAGGCGTAATCGCGAAGGAGTGGTACTCCACGCCGAAGCCCTCGGCCAAAGACGCAAGGCCGGCGTGATTGCTGATCACCAGCGGGATCTCTGCGCGAAACTCGCCCATGCGCCAGCGAGCGAGGAGATCGTAGAGGCAGTGGGGCAGCTTCGACACGAACAGAGCCAGACGCGGCACGTAGTCCGAAAAGCGCAGGCTCCACGCCATGTCGAAGCGGTCCGCGATGGGCTGGAACGCCGCCGCAATCTCCTCTCGCGGCAGGCCGAACCCTTCGATCTCCCACTCGACGCGTTGCAGGAAGATGCCTTCCTCCGTGTCCGTATGCTGGTCGGCGTGGATGATGTTGCCGTCGTGCCGGTAGAGAAAGTCGGAGACCGACGCAACCAGCCCCTTCTGGTCGCGACAGGAGATGAGGAGCACGGCCGTCACGCCCTCAGCGCTCATGTCAAAGTCCGATCGTCTATCTGCACGGAAGCACTATAACGCACGGCCTGCTCTGCCGAGGAGCAGGCGGATGCCCTTGGTATAATGCCGAACACGCGCTCTGGAGACATGTAACACGTGAACGCACAGCGCCAACAGCTACGCCGCAGCTCCCACGACCGGCTGGTCGCCGGCGTCTGCGGCGGCCTGGCCGCCTACTTCGCGATGGACGCCACCATCGTGCGCCTCGTCTGGGCCGCGATCACCGTCTTCACGGGCGTGCTCCCTGGGTTGATTATCTACCTGCTCCTGGTCGTCATCCTACCGGTTGGAGAGCCGGGCGAGGGCTTTGATGGAGACGCCGGAGGGCTGGTCACGAGCCGCACTGCTATGGCCGGACTCCTGCTGGTGCTGGCCGGCGGGCTGCTGCTCCTCACCAACTTCGGCTTCTTCGACTGGCTGAGCTGGGGCCGCCTCTGGCCGATCCTTCTGATCGTCCTCGGCGGGGCGATCTTGCTGCGGCGGAGATGAGCGCGAGGCGGCTGCCGGCCGTAGCAATCTTCGCGATCGCGATGGCGTACGTGGAGGGCGCCGCCGTCACCTATCTCCGCGACGTCTATGGCATCGAGGACATCGTGCGGGACCTGCCGAACGCCGCCGACCGCTTCACCGCGATTGAGATCGGCCGTGAGGCGGCGACGGTGCTGATGCTGCTGGCGGTGGGCTGGCTGGCCGGCGCCAAGCTGCAAGACCGGCTCGGCCACTTCGTCTTCGCCTTCGGCGTCTGGGACCTCGCTTATTACGGTTGGCTGGCGCTCTTCACCGGCTGGCCGCAGTCGCCGCTGGACTGGGACGTGCTCTTCCTGATCCCGCTGCCCTGGTGGGGCCCCGTGCTAGCGCCGGCGCTCATCGCCGCCGTGATGTGTCTCGGCGGCGCGGCGGCGGTCCTCGGCGCCGATCGCGGAGTGGCGTGGCGAATGAGCCGCGCCAACGTCGCCATCGCCGCCGCGGGCCTGGCCATCGTCCTCTACACGTTCATGGCGGACGCCCTGGGTGCCGCCGGCGATGGGCTGGATGCGGTCGCCAACGTGCGCCCGTCGCAGTTCCAGTGGCCGCTCTTCGCGCTGGGCTTCCTGGTAATGTCCTGGGCGGGCCTGCGGGTGACCTGGCCGGGGCGCTCGCGGCTGCTGATAACGTGAGAAACGGGCTCCAAGGATTGAGCCGGTAGCGCTCCTGCCGTATCCTTAAACGAACGCTGGATGCCGAGGTGAGCGATGGAACGCGAAACGCTGGGCTGGCGGCAGTTTCTGGGCACAGTCAACCTGAAAGACTTTTCGCGGATGGTGTGGGCCGAACTCGAGATGATCGGCCTCTCGCTTCGAATCGCATCCGGCAACTCTGAACGGCTACCCATCGGGCTGCTCATCTTCGGCGCTACGACTCTGCTGGCGGTCGCACAACTCGTCCTGCTCACGCTGGTCGTGATCGTCTTCGGCGGCGGCATCCTCGCGATCGCCCTCCTCCGCGGCGCGGCGAGAGCGACTCGCAACTAGGTTGACTCTACGCGCGCCCGTCCAGGTGACACGTATCGTTCAGGCTGACGAGCTGCCTCGCCGGCCTGCCCGGCTGTGCGCCGCCGTCGCGAACGTCGACTGTCGTAATCGAGGTGTTGGCGAAGGAGAGCGGCACCGGCCGGCCGCTATCGATGCCGAGCGTGCTCGCGCAGAACTGCCCGAGCACGCCCCCATGGGTGACGACCGCGACGCACTGGCCGGCATGATCCCTGATCGGCTGCTCCAGCGCTCGCGAGACGCGCTCGGCGAACGCTTCGTGTGGTTCCCAACCCGGCACGAGGCGGCCGATCTGCGCGTCATCGCTCTCGCGAAGGAGCGCCGGGAAGCGCGACTGGATCTCCTCCCGAGTTAGGCCCTCGAGCTCGCCGACGTTGCGCTCCATCAGCTCCTCCCGCACCACAATCGACAGGCCGCTTCGTTTCGCCACGAACTCCGCCGTCTGGAACGCGCGGCTGAGCGTGCTGGAGTAGAGCGCATCGATCTCGAACGCGACGAGCCGTTCCGCGAGGCGGTCGCTCTCGTCACGCCCACGGTCGCTCAGCGGCGAGTCGAAGTGGCCCTGGACGCGCCACTCCGCGTTCGACGCCGATTCGCCGTGCCGGATGAGGAGGAGCCGCACTACGGTTGCGACTCGCGTGTCAGGTCGAGGAACTGCTTGAGGATTCGGGACGTTGCGCCCCAGATCAGGTGCTCGCCGTAGCTGTAGGACGGCCCGCGCACGACCTGGCCGCGCCACGACGCCGGCTCCATGTTCAGGCCGTCCGGGCCGTAGAGGTGTGGCAGCGGCACCGCGAGTAGCTCCGCCACCTCGATCTCGCTGGGCGTGAAGGGGTACGGCGCCGGCTTGGTCACCCGGCCCACGTAGGGCGAGACGATAAAATCGCTGATCGTGACGATGTCATCCAGCTGGCCCCAGACCTCCACATGGTCGCGCCGGAGGCCGATCTCCTCCTCGGTCTCGCGCAGCGCCGTCGCGGCGAGGTCTTGATCGCCAGCGTCCTGCATACCGCCCGGGAACGAGATCTGGCCCTTGTGGTGCTCCACCTGCTCGCTGCGCACGGTGAGGAGCACGTGCGGCACGCCGTCCTGCACGTAGATCGGGATCAGCACGCCGGCGCGGGGCAGACCGTCGCGTTCGATGCGCTGCGGCCGGTTCGCTTCCAGCGCGCGCCGTATCTGGTCGAGCATGGCGGTGTCAGTATGGCAGAGGGGCGAGCGCGGGAGCAAAGGCAGCAAAGGTACTGTTCCGCCGACTGAAGTCGGCGGCATGGCCGATGAATCTAGCGTAACTGCTGATTGTTTGATTGGATTCGGCGATCATGGGCGGCTCCAGATTCACAGAACAGCGATTTTCGTTGATTGTTCGCCCCGCCCGCTACCCAACAGCGCGGGCGGGGCGCTGGGTGCAAGCATCCGCCTCGATCTTAGACGCACGGTGCGAGAGGGCAAAGGGGTGGGTGTCAGCGGGCTTCAGTACGGCACGGGGGAATGCAAGGTGGCGCGCGCGGGGCTGCCCTCGCCCGATTCCACGAGAACCTTCGCGGAGTTCATCCTTGAGCGAAGCGAAGGGCTCAGGGTGACAGACGCGCTCAGCCTATTGTTCTAGCAACGCAACGAACTCATCGACGCTGAGACTTGCCTTTCGCAATGAGCGCTCGAAGCGTTCCGACTCGAAGCTCACGGTGATCAGGAATTGCAAGCGTCAACGGGGAATGCGGTCGAGTCAACACAATGTGGCTTCCGCGTTGGCGTCTCACCCGGAAACCCGCTCGCTCGAATGCAGTAACCGCTTCTCGGCCTGAGATTCGCGGCAGCCCGGCATTACGCCGCGACCTCGGCCTCCACATCCACCTCTCGGGTTTCAATCGTCAGGGGGAGACCTTCTTCGGCTCGGTCCTTAAGGCACTCCTGAATCTCGCGGGCGATGATCTCCGGCGTTTCGGCCGGCGGAGGAGCATGATCTTCCTTACGAACGTCCAGGCAGAGAAGGATAGCTTCCCGGATATTATTGATCGCTTCCTTGAGTGCGTCACCTTGCGACGTACACCCAGGGATAGCAGGGCAGACGACGGAATAGCCGCCGTCCGCGTCAGGCACCATGATGACAGTGAATTTCATTGCACATCCATAGTAGCACGAGGCTCGCCACTCCTTCAGTATTGCAGAGGAGGGAAGGCGGGAGGAAGTCAGACAACAGACTACTTTTGCCTAGCTAAGCATTGACAAGTGATTCCCAGCATGCTACCTTACCCTTGGAGCGGTAAGATGATGGACAAAAACCCAAAGTAAGCCCGCGATAGCACCTATACACTAGGTGACGAAAGAGTTGGTTCTTCGTCACTTTTGTGTCTCTTCCAATTTTTTGGCAGCCTCGGCAACTTTCTCTTGCAAGTCTCTAAACCACCTGTACTCAGACTTCCTCTCGTCTTGCTGCTCTACGATATAGGGCGAATACAGCGCCCAATAGCGCTCCACAGACCCAGCCATCAATTTAGCAACCAGTCTCGGTGCAAGACTTTTTTCACTGACTAAGACTCCTAAGTCCTCGAAGAAATTCGGCACCCTCTCCAGTTGGTACCGTTCCTCTCTGTCTGTCTGCATTACCTTTGTCAAACTCTCCGGATTGCTCTCATAGAGAGCTGCTAGCCTTCGCGCTTCCAGGAGATCATCGTTGTCCCACCTGTTTGTGAGCTCCATCATCAGTTGTGCTTCACGCGTTCTCCTTGTTTCCCCCACCTGCAACCCTGCGAAGATACCAGCGGCGACCAGCAAGACGAAACTGGCCATTACGAACGCAACGGTGACTATTTCCGTCCATTTAACAGAGTCTTGGACAATGACTTCTACCACGAGCTTACTCCCACTCGATGGTGCCGGGGGGCTTGGAGGTGATGTCGTACACCACGCGGTTGACGCCGGGCACTTCGTTCACGATGCGATTGGCGATCTTCGCGAGCACGTCGTAGGGCAGCCGCGCCCAGTCGGCGGTCATCGCGTCCTCCGCGGTGACGGCGCGAACGGCGACGACGTGGCCGTAGGTGCGGAAGTCGCCCTGCACGCCGACGGTGCGGGTGTCGGTGAGCACCGCGAACGACTGCCAGAGGTCGCCGTAGAGCCCGGCGCGCTTGATCTCGTCCATCACCACCCAGTCGGCGGCGCGGAGCATCTCGAGCTTCTCGCGCGTCACGTCGCCGATAATGCGGATGGCGAGGCCGGGGCCAGGGAAGGGCTGGCGGAAGACCATCTCCTCCGGCAGGCCGAGCTCCAGTCCCACCCGGCGCACCTCGTCCTTGAAGAGGTAGCGCAACGGCTCCAGGAGGCGAAACTTCATCTTCGCGGGCAGGCCGCCGACGTTGTGGTGCGTCTTGATCTTCACCGACGCCTTAGCGGCGCCGCCGGTCGGCGCGCTCTCGATGACGTCCGGGTAGGTCGTACCCTGGCAGATGACGTCGAAGCGGCCCAGCTTCTTCGCCTCCTCCTCGAAGACGCGGATGAACGTCTCCCCGATCCGGCGGCGCTTCTCCTCCGGATCGGTGACGCCGGCCAGCGTCTCAAGAAACCGATCTGCGGCGTCGACGTGGACGAGCGGGATGCCCGGCCCGCCGGTGGCGGGGTGCATGTGCCGTTCGAACGTGGCGACGACCCGCTCCGGCTCTTCGCGGCGGAGCAGGCCGTTATCGACGAAGATGCAGGTGAGCTGATCGCCGACGGCGCGGTGCACCAGCGCCGCCGCGACCGCGGAATCGACGCCGCCGGAGAGCGCGCAGAGCACTCGGTCGGAGCCGACCTCACGTTTGATCCGCTCGACGCTCTCGGTGATGACGTTGCCGGCGGTCCAGTCGCCGCTACAGCCGGCGATGCGATAGAGGAAGTTCTCCAGCAACTGCTTG
>JADFNZ010000003.1 GCA_022563135.1 Chloroflexota bacterium
GCCTTTGTTGCACTGGTAGCAGCGGGTGCAAGGATAGAAGTAGGCGTAACAGACCCGGTCGCCCTCCTTGAGCGGGCGACCCAGAGAGTCGGTGCTGATGTTAGCGCCTAGCTTCAACACCCGGCCGGTCATCTCATGCCCGCCGACACGCCCGGCCATCATGGCGAAGGCGGGTGAGTCGCCTCGCCAGAAATGGAGATCGGAGCCGCACACGCCGCCCATCGAGATCTTGATGACGATGGCATCTGGCTCCGGGTCAGGAATGTCGAACGACTGGATCTCGTAGCCCTTGCCGGGGCCCTGGAAGACGGCGGCCTTACCTTGTTCAGCCATGGAGATGCTCCTTTCTGCTCGTACGGGTTATCTACCACCAACAGAGGGGTCGCCCGTATCTTGCAGCGGCGGGGTAGCTATGTCAAGCGTTGTGTTGTATGATCCCTCTGATGTTGGCCAAGTTGGCGTTTCTGTCTGTGTTGGGGCTGCTCGTTATCGCATGCGGCGGTGGAGGCTCGTCGGGACCGCCGGCGGATCATCCAGTGCCGACGATCGCCATCACCTCGGTGCTGGCCGGGCCGGTAGACGCGGCGACCGCCGCCATCGAGGCGCTGGCAGCGGTCTCGGGCCGGATGCCAGACGAGATCGAGGTGCTTTCGGTGACACGAATGCAATGGCCGGACGCCTGCCTGGGCCTCCCCGAAGCCGATGAGGCCTGCGCCGAAGTGATCACGCCCGGCTACGAGGTGACACTCAGCCTGGACGATGACGTCTCCGTGTACCGCACGGACGAAAGCTCCAACGTCCGCCTCGCCGGCGCGGACGAGGCGGCGCCTTAGCGGCCTTTGTACTCGGCCTTGCGCTTCTGGGCGAAGGCCAGCGGACCTTCGCGGGCATCCTCCGTCGAAGCCACCTTGCGCGAAAATTCGCTCTCTTGCTTCAGTCCATCCGCCAGCGATAGCTCCAGCCCGCGCACAGCCGACTCCTTCGCCGCTCGCACCGCCAGCGGGCCATTCGCGCAGATCGTGTCGGCCAGCTCGCGCGCCTTGGGAAGCACTTGGTCGGCCGGCACCACGTAGTTCACCAGGCCGTGGCGTAGTGCCCACTGGGCGTCGAAGCGGGCGCCCGTGATCAACATCTCGAGCGCGATCCCTTTCGGCAGCATGCGGGGGAGACGTTGGGTGCCGCCGGCGCCCCGTGAGCGGCAAGAATCGCTCCGTACACCTCCATAGGCACTTCGTATCTACCTCTATCTGGACGAGTACAGCGTTGTGTTGGTATGATCACGCTGATGTTGGCTAGGTTGGCGTTCCTGTTGTTGCTGGCGTTGCTCTTTGCCGCGTGCGGTGATGATGACGGTGGCTCGGAGACCCCGACCGCAACTGACACCGCGCCCGGTGCTGCGGGCGCTCCGCCAGCGGCCGCCACAGCGACAACGGAGGGCACGCGACCGACGGATGCTGCCCCTGTTCCCGGCGCGAACCTCCCGCCGGTCATCGCCGCCCGCGAGGCCTTCGCGGCGCTCTCCGGCCGAACGCCGGAGGAGGTGGAGGTGGTTTCGGTGACGGCGATGGAGTGGCCGGACGCCTGCCTGGCCGTTTCTCAGGCAGATGAGATCTGCGCCCAAGTGATTACGCCGGGCTACGAGGTGACACTCAGGCTGGACGGGAACGTCGCGATCTACCACACCGACGAAGGCACCAACGTCCGCCTCGCCAGTGGAGACGCCGCTAGGGACTAGCGGCCTTTGTACTCGGCCTTGCGCTTCTGGGCGAAGGCCAGCGGTCCTTCGCGCATGTCCCCCCTGTAGATGCGCAGGACATACTGGGCGTCGTCTTCCGTCGAGAAGCGCCAAATGGCGGTCATGCCGTCGGTGCTGTAGGAGGGGGCGATGGTGCTGTAGGCGGGGGCGTGGGTGCTGTAGGAGGAGGCGTTGGTCCTGTAGGAGGGGACGTCGGTTCAGCAGGAGGAGGCGTCAGTATGGGCGCCTCCGGCGCCGGCTCGACGCAAGAGACGAAGGTGAAGGCGTAGAGCGCCAGGCCATCGTTGGAAGTGGTGAGCGTCAGCTCGTGCGTATCGATCTCGCGGTTGTTCACCAGCCGGTACATGCGCGGCGACGTCACGGAGAGCGTCGCGCGGCCGTCTGCGACGCGTACGTCCTCGCCGGCGTCCTCAGGCGCGAGCGGCCGACCGTCCTGCAAGAGCTCGACCTGCGCCTTGCCGCCCGCGAGTGGCGGGCTCATCACCAGGTTCACCTCTTTCGCCATGTAACGCAGGTGGAGCTTGCTCTCGCCGTTCGCGCCGACGGGCCGCGCGGTGTGTTCGCCCGAGAGCAGCCAATCGCCCTCGAGGAAGAAGAAGCCCTCCGCGTGCTTGCCGCGGTCGCGATAGGTCGCCGGCTTGTCCGGCGTGACCTCCGCCGTGTTGCCGATCCGGCCGCGCTGATGGCCGAGGTAGAGCTCTGGCGTGACACGATAGCAGACGGCGCCAGGCGCATCGCTCTCGCGCACGGGCGCCATCAGGTCCGGCAGGACGATCTGCTGGAACGCCTCGCGTAGCACCGTCTGGATCGCGGTCTCCGTCTCGCGGTAGCCACCCTCGCCGAAGTGGTAGTAGCGCAGGTTGCCCTCGCGGTCGATGAGGTACTTCGCCGGCCAGTAGCGGTTCGCGTAGGCCTGCCAAATCGCGTAGTCGTTGTCGAGGACGATCGGGTAGTCGAGCCCGTGCTCGCCGAGCGCCCGGCGTACGTGGTCGCCGTTGTGCGCGAACGAGAATTCCGGCGCGTGCACGCCGATGACGACGAGGCCGAGGCTGCTGTAGCGGCGGTGCCACTCCTTCACATAGGGGAGTGTGCGGATGCAGTTGACGCAGGTGTAGTCCCAGAAGTCGATCAGGACGGAGCGGCCGCGCAGGTCGACGAGGCGGAGCGGGCCGCCTTGGACCCACGTGGCGTTCGCGGGGAACTCGGGCGCGCGGACGGGGCCGGACTGTTCTTGGGCCACAGCGGCCTAGCCAAGCGGACCGCGATCCGAAACCTGGCCCGAGAATACCTGAACACGGAGCACCGCCTAGAGACTGGCCTTGATCACGTCAATCACCCTAAGTATCTTCGAGTGGCCTGCCTCGAAGACAACCTCCCCGAAATTCATGCGGTCCTCGAACTAACCAATGAGGTAGATGCGAGGCGCCGCTGGATGGATGCGCTCGATGGAGTCATCGCACAATTGAAATCCGGTCCTCCGGATGCTCATTTAATCCTGTCTCTTCACGGCTCCTATTACCGGCGGGCGAGAGCATTTTCGCTAGCTGATCTCGATGCTATCAACGACAAATTCGGTCCCACCGTTGTCGTTGTGCTAATCGACGACATATACGACGTAGCGGCGACAATCAAGGGCCGCGATCCCCAAGATGCCCGAGCCGCAACCGATGTCGAGGACCCGTTCGCCACGGCGCAGACGGGCGAGTTCCACGGCCCGCGTAAGGCGAGGAGAGACGAGGCGTCCGTTTGAGGAGCGGAACTCCTCGTGGCCCTCCACGGACGTGAGGAAGTACTCGCCCGTATAGGCGGCCGGATCGATGGCGGTTGTGGGTTCTGTATGCTGTTCGTGCATGGCGGCGCTTGCTCCGGCATTCTGCGCAATCGAACGGGAGGAGGTCAAGCCTCGAACGTTAACCTTGACGTTGAGGTAAATCATGGCTACCATGGTGAACGCCATGGCGACCAAACGCCGGAACGGCGAACAGGCCCCCGATCAGCCGTACCTCCAGATCGGCGAGGTGGCGGAACGCACCAGCGTCACGCAGCGCACGCTCCGCTTCTACGAAGAGAAAGGCCTGATGAAGCCGCCTACCCGCATGGAAGGCGGCTTTCGGCTCTACTCCGAGGAGGATATCCGGCGCGTCGAGCAGATCCGAAGGCTCCAGAATCTCCTTGGATTCACTCTGGCCGAGATCAAGGAGATGGTCGAGGCTGAAGAGGTGAAGATGCAGCTTCGGGCGCAATACCGCCCGGAGGCCGCCCTGCCGCAGAAGAAGACACAGGTCCTGCGCGCCATCGAGGTGACGGAGCGGCAATCTGCGCTGATCCGGCAGAAAGTGCAGGCGCTGCGGGAGATGCAGTCGAAGCTTGAGGAGCGCCTGACGAAGTTCGGCGGATGGCTCGACCAGATCGACGAACAGATGGCGACAGAGGCGAAGGCGAAGGGCCGGACAAAGTCGAAGGCGAAAGTCTAGCGCCTGACCTGCGGCCGTTAGGAAACACCCTCCTCGTCAGGAGGGTGTCTTGTTTGTCAGCCGGCCGCTAGTGGTGGGACTCCTCCTCGAGAGAGGCCGGCTTCACCCAACCGACCGCTAAGCGAACCATGAAGAGGACCAAGCCGGCCGCCATTGCGCCGCCGGCGGCGAGGACTGTCCAGACCTGGACGGGCACGCGATCGTCGTCGTCCGCTGTGATATCCTCCTCGCCAGACTGGAAGCCGTCCGCGTCGTCGCCGTGTAGCCCTGCCTGTGTTGAGACGACGTCAGCTCCCTGCGACGCTTCTACCGCGTCGGGCGCAGTGGCCGCCAGCCAAAGGAAGGCGGCCAGGGAGGCCGTCGCGAAGGCCCAGAGCAGCGTCGTTCTCATAACGCATCGCATGCTAGCACGGGCGAATCGACACGGGCTAGGCTTCATCGGCGGAGACGCCAAGCCGGTCGAGCAGCGCCTGCAGCTCCTCATCGGAGTAGAAGTGGAGCACCATGCGCCCGCGCCCGTTCGGCCTCCGGCGCAGGTCGATCTTCGTGCCCAGCGTCTCGCGCAGCCGCGCTTCCAACGCCGCGGTGTGCAGGTCAGCGTCCCCCGGCGCGCGGCGTTGCCGTTGCGTGGCAGAATGCCGGCCGCGGGCGAGCTCTTCGGTCTGGCGAACGGTGAGCGATCGCTCTACCACCGCGCGCCAGGCCTCGCGACGGTCGCCTTCGCCTTCGATCGCGAGCAGTGCACGCGCGTGGCCCTCGGAGATCTCGGCGGAGGCGAGGCTCGCCTTGATGTCGGCGTCGAGCGCCAGAAGGCGCATCGCGTTCGCGACGGAGGTGCGGCTGCGGCCGACGCGCGCCGCGATCGCCTCCTGCGTCATGCCGAACTCGTCCGCCAGGCGGCGATAGGCCTGCGCCTCCTCGAGAGCGTTGAGGTCCTGGCGCTGGAGGTTTTCCACCAGCGCAAGCTCAAGCTGTTCGCTGCTGGCAACCTCACGGACGACAACGGGCAGCCGGCGCAGGCCGGCGATGCGAGCTGCACGGAGCCGCCGTTCGCCCGCGATGAGCTGATACGTCCCTTCTGGATGGCTGGTGCTGACCAGGAGGGGCTGCAGGACGCCATGCTCGCGGATGCTCTGCGCCAGCTCCCGGAGCGACTCCTCGCTCATCTCCATGCGCGGCTGGTAGGGATTGAAGACGATCAGGTCCGGGTCGATCTCCAGCACGCCGCTCGTCGCGGGCGCAGTGGGGATGAGCGCGTCCAAGCCACGTCCCAACCCTCGAGCGCGTGTCATATCTTCACCTCCGCTGTGTTCCGTACAGCTTCCAGTACTTCTCGCGCCAGGTCGTCGTACGCGATCGCCGCCGGCGATCGCGGGTCGTAGGATCTGATCGGCAGCCCGTGGCTCGGCGCTTCGCTCACGCGCACGCTGCGTGGAATGACCGAGCGAAACGTCGAGGGGAAGTGACGCCGCACCTCGTCCGCCACCTGGCGGGAGAGCGTCGTGCGCCGGTCGAACATCGTGAGCAAGAGGCCGCGCAGGCGAAGCCCCTGGTTGAGATGCCGCCGCACCAGGTCGAAGGTGCGGGTGAGCTGCCTCAACCCCTCAAGCGCCAGGAATTCGCACTGGACGGGGACGATCACTTCATCGGCCGCGGTGAGGGCGTTAACGGTCAGCAGACCGAGAGAGGGGGGACAGTCGATGATGACGAACCGATAGGCGCCGAGTTTGCCCTGTAGCGCGTCGCGGAGGCGGTATTCTCTCGCATGCAGACTTGCAAGCTCTACCTCCGCCCCGGCAAGGTCCGGCGACGACGGCACGACGAAGAGCCCCTCGCACTCCGTAGGGAGAATGCACTGCTCCACCGTCGACTCCCGGAGCAGCAGCTCGTAGCTGGTCTGGCCAGGCGCGGCCTCCAGGCCAAGGCTTGCCGTGGCGTTCGCCTGCGGATCGAGGTCGAGCAGCAGCACGGAGCTGCCCAGGTCAGCGAGAGCCGCGCTCAGGTTGATGGCGGTGGTGGTCTTGCCGACGCCGCCCTTCTGATTCGCCAACGCGATTACCGTCGTCATCGCAGTACGATCTCGGGGTGCGCGTTCATGCGCGCTTCTATCTCGCCGCGACCGGCGATCGCTTCCACGCCGGTAGCCTCGACAGAGCAGGCGGCGGCGGCCGAAGCGAATCGCGCCGACTCGGCCGCGTCTTCGGTCTCGCTGTACCGTACGAGAAACGCCGCGGCGAAGACATCGCCAGCGCCCGTAGGATCCGCCTCACGGGCGGGAAACGCCGCGATCTGAAGCGATGTGCCGTTCATATAGACTCGAGCTCCGAGCCGCGCCCCGGTGAGCACAACGACCGGGACCTGGCTAGCCCAGCCCTCGAGCTCGTCGTCGCAGCCACCAAGGTCCTCCTCTGAGACGAAGAGAACGCGACAGCCGTGCCAGAACGAGGGCCCAGACCATGGCCTGAGCCGCACCACGGCGCCCTCGTCCAGCTCACGCAGCCAGCCTTGGGCGGAGACGCCAACGAGCGCGTCAGGAAGATATCCGGCGTAATCGGGAGATACCTCGCCGCAGACAGGGCCTAGGAGGAAGATGGATGCCCCTTCCCAGTCTGCAGGGAGCTGCTCGGGCGTGAGCGGCTCTGCTTGGGCGAGGACTCTCTGACGGCGCGAGCCGGCATCGTAGACGTTCTCGAAGGTCGTCGTGTGGGAAGAGAGCCGGACGCTGAGCATGATGCCGGGAAGAGCGTCGACGAGATCCAGCTCATCAGCGGCGCTCGTGATGATGCCAGCGTTTCGGCTTAGCCGTTGCGCCTGCAGGGCCGCGAACGTGGCGGTGCCACCCAATCTCCACCCTCCGGGGACGATGTCCCGAACCACGTGGCCGATGACGACGAAGTCGGGCGTGGCCATCGTGCGTTTAGCGGAGCATCTTGATCGAAACCTTGCGTACGTCTCCCTCGCCCACGCTCACTGTCCCGACGGTCGGATCCTTCGCGAGCGCGATATGGACGATGCGGCGCTCGTTCGCCGGCATCGGTTCGAGCGTGACGGTGCGGCCGGTTCTGCGTACCTGCTCCGCCATGCGGAACGCAAGCTCCTGGAGCGACTCCTCGCGACGCCTACGGTAGCCCTCGACATCGACGGTGAAGGGTGCGTTCTGCTTGAAACGACGGCTAACCGTTATGTTGACCAGGTACTGGAGTGAGGCGAGCGTGCTCCCGCGCCGGCCGATGAGCGCGCCCAAGTCGTCTCCAAATACGTCCAGCACGGCCTTGCTCAGGCCCACGCCGTCCCCGGGCGTCTCCGGAGCACGCACCGAGACCTCGGCATCCATGTCCATGAGGCGCAGGAGGGTCTCGAGCGTCTCCTTGGCGAACGCAACATCGTCGCCCTCCGGTTCCTCGAAAGAGACGGGAGTGAGCCGCACGCGCGCGGGTACCCCGCCGATGCCGAAGAGGCCGGCGCGGCCCTCTTGGAGCACCTCAACGTTGACTTCGTGACGCTCCAGGCCGAGTTCGGCAAGTGCGTCCTGGATCGCGTCGTCTACCGTCTTGGCCGTCGCCTCTACCGGCTGGCGTTCGCTAGCGTCTTCGTCTGCCACGGCGTCGTCTCCTTCTGCGCCTCCGGACGGGCTCTTCTTCTCGTTGCCCCTCCTCGTCCGCGGCCTCATCGGCCTCCGGCGCGGCCTCATCCGTCTGCTGCGGCGTTTGGGGCGAAGTGCTGGCGGCCGGGGCCGTGGCCGGGCTCATGGAGAAGATGCTCTGCCAGCTGAAATTCTTCCGGCCCATGTAGAAGTACTGCAGAACGATGCTGATGACGCTAGTCGCGACCCAGTATAACGCCAGGCCGCTCGGAAATTGAAGCGTGAAGAAGGCGAACATCAGCGGCATCATCCACTGCATCGTCCGCTGCATGGATTGCTGCTGAGGATCCGCGCTCGCGCTCATGGGCGTCGTCATCTTCTGCTGCACCCACGTGCTGGCGCCGACGAGGATCGCCATGATGAACGTCGGGTCGGGCTGACCGAGTTCCATCCAGAGGAAACGGTCCTCCAGCGGAACGGCGGTTCGCAGGAACGACCAGGAATAGAGTCGCTGCGAGAGGTCCAGCATGCGTTCAGGCGAGGAACCGAGCGTGAACCGGATGGCCTGGAAGAGCGCGATGAGGATGGGGAACTGAACCAGCAGGGGCCAGACACACCCGAGCGGATTCACTCCTGACTCGCGGTAGAGCTTCATCGTCTCCTCGGAGCGGCGCTTCGGATCCTTGTACTTCTTCTGGATCTCCTGGATGCGAGGCTGAACCGCGCTCATCGCCCTGGTAGACCGGAGCTGTTGCTGGGTGAGCGGCCAGGTGATTGCACGGGTAATTGCAGTGAAGATCAGGATGCCAATGCCGAAGTTGCCGAACGCTAGCCGGCTCAACAGGATCAGGACGTTCGTCATCGGGATCACGAGGCCGTTTGTGAAGAGCCAGCCGATGATGTCGAGTATGCCCACGACGCTAGTTCCTCAGGACGACCGTGGCGATGAGTTGCAGCGTCGCCGGGTCGACGCGGACGAGGTCGCCGTCAGTCGTGACTACAGCGAGCTCCTCCGCGGCGCCGGTTCCGGCCCGTATGACCGGGTCCGCCAGCACATCGTCATCCAGAACGAGCGGCCCGGCGAACGCATCCGAACCGGTGGCAAGCTCGATCCCGTAGATGTTGCCGTCCCTATCCGCAATGATCAGCACGCCGCCCGCGATGACCGGCGCCGCTCGCACGGGCGCTTCCGTCTGGAAGGGAGCCGCCCAGCGCAGGTCGCCTGTGGCCGCATCGAATGCGTAGACGCTTTCGTCCAGGCTCCCGGCGTAGACCACGCCGCCGGCGATGAGCGGCCGGGTCCAGAACCAGTTGTCCGCCTCTTGAGACCAGCGTTGCTCGTGGCTCACGATATCGATCGCGCGGAACTTGCTGTCGAGCCCGCCGATATAGACCAGCCCCGCGCCCTCATCCACGACGGGCGGCGAGGCGATACCGGCGTTCGTTTTGAACGACCAAAGCCGCCGGCCGGAGGCGGCGTCGAGGGCGTAGAGGCGGCCGTCCAACGAAGTCGCGTAGACCGTCCCGCCCGAGACCGCCGGCGCTGACCAGATCGCGTCGCCGGTCTCAAACGTCCAGCGAATGTCGCCGGTCGCCGCCGCGAGAGCATACACGCTGCCATCGTCGGACCCGAAGTACACCGTGTCGTTTGCGACGACGACACCGCCAATGAGCGGGCCGTCAGTCTCGAATAACCAGCGAAGAGCCCGATCTTCCACGGCAAGAGCGTAGAGTATGCCGTCGTAGGTGGGGACGAAGACGAGGCCATCTGCGATAGCGGGGGCGCCGTAAAGGGCCACCACGTCGTCGATGTCCGGCCCGGGTTCGTCATCGTCGGGAGGAAACTCCCAGCGAATCTGCAGAGTCTCAGCCTCGAAGGCTATGAGTCGGTCTTCATGAGCGGCGAGGAACGTATTGTCGCTGATTACGGGCGGCGCCCAACCCTCCGGGCCGGAGACGCCGGTGCAGGCGCTGGCAAGGAGGCCCAAGGCGATAACGATGAGCGGCGCTAGGGAGACGAAGCGGCGGGGGGATGGGTGGGAGGCCAATACGCTGCCTTACTCGTAGTGGTTCCCGGATGCTGGTTGTTTCACGTGAAACAATCTCGTTGCATTCTGCTGACTCACGGAACCGGGTCGTACCCTGTGGAGTGGAAGGGGTGGCAGCGGGCGATCCGACGGATCGTCAGCCAACCTCCGCGAAAGAGGCCGTGCCGCTCGATAGCTTCATGTCCGTAGTGAGAGCAGGTGGGCTGGAACCGGCAGGCGGGCGGACGTCCGGAGGAGGTAGCTCGCTGATAGAAGCGAATCGTAGCTAGGGCCAGCCGTTTCATCCTCTCACGACCGTCCCTCCAGCTTCAGCATACCGGCGCGCTCCATCAGGCGTGAGACGTCCTCCGTGAGACGCTGGTACGGCGCCTCGGCGGCGCCTCGGCGGGCGCCGATGACGGCGTCCCAGCCTGCGATGAATGGCTGCTCGCGAATGGCCTCCCGCAGCCGTCGCTTGACGAGATTGCGAACCACTGCGTTCCCTACTGCCTTCCCCACCGCGAACCCAAACCGGCTCTCCGGTCGACTCGTTGCCAGCACCCGCAGTACGAGGAGTTCACTTCGGTACGATCGGCCATGACGATACACTGCGGCGAACTCATGGCGGTGTCGGAGCCTCTGCGCTCGGCGCATGCCGCGGTCAGCTCTTCGATGAAGCGGCGGCCTAGACGGTGAGCCGCTTCCGCCCCTTTCGCCGCCTAGCTCGCAGGACATTGCGGCCTCCCGGCGTGCTGCTGCGCGCCCGAAAACCGTGCGTTCGTTTACGAGGCAGTCGTTTCGGCTGATAGGTGCGTTTGGGCACATCGCCTCCGTTCGTCGCGTGCGATTAGAGTCAGTATAGGGATGCCTGCGGTCTCGGTCAATGAGAAGCGGTTCGCGAGGCCTGGCTGGCCACCGAGGGAGCAACGATGAGAACGGGCGCGCTCAGAGAAGCAACGCAGCGGAAGAACAAGAGCTGGCGATGCCTAAGGCTGGGATAGCAGGTAATAGAGGCACAGTGGCGCTATATAACCTTGCATCATTCTGCAAGTAGACGTAACATTGGGGATGCCTTAGCACTCTCTTGCCGAGAGTGCTAATCTGAGTCAGCCAGATGAAAGGAGAGTTCTCAGATGGCAACAGCGACCAAGAGTAAGATGAAGCTGGTACCGCTGGGCGACCGGCTCGTGATTCAGCCTGTGGAGCAGGAAGAGGTACTGGCGAGCGGCATCGTCATCCCGGACACGGCGAAGGAGAAGCCGCAGCAGGGAGAGGTGCTGGCCGCGGGACCCGGACGGCTGGACGATGATGGCAAGCGCATCGTTATGGACGTGAAGGTGGGCGACCGAGTGCTCTACGCGAAGTACTCCGGCCAGGAGATCAAGATCGATCAGGAGGAGTACATCGTCCTGTCGGAGAAGGATGTCCTCTGCAAGGTCAACGTCTAGGCTGACCAGAGCAGAAGCGACAGGAGAGGAGTTCCAATGGCGAAGCAGTTGATCTTTGGTGAAGAAGCGCGCCGCTCATTGAAGGACGGTGTGGATGCGCTTGCGGACGCGCTCAAGGTGACGCTTGGGCCGCGCGGCCGCAAAGTGATTCTGGAAAAGAAGTTTGGCGCGCCTGCTGTCGTAGACGATGGAGTCTCGATCGCGAAGGAGATCGAGCTTCAGGACCCCTTCGAGAACATGGGCGCCCAGCTCGCCAAGGAGGTCGCCAGTAAGACCAACGACGTGGCCGGCGATGGTACGACGACCGCCACGGTGCTCGCCCAGGCGCTCGTGCGCGAGGGGATGAGGAACGTGGCCGCTGGCGCGAACCCGATGGCGCTGCAGCGAGGCCTCCAGCAGGGCGTGGAGACGGTAATCAACGCGCTGCGGGCGATGGCGGAGCCGGTGACGGGCAAGGAGCAGATCGCGCAGGTCGCGGCGAACTCCGCGAACGAGGAGTTCGTGGGCGAAACGATCGCCGAGGTGATGGAGAAGGTCGGTAAGGACGGCGTCATCACCGTCGAGGAGTCGAAGGGGCTGCGGCTGGAGACGGAGTTCGTCGAAGGGATGCAATTCGATCGCGGCTACGTCTCCCCGTACTTCGTGACGAATACCGAGCGGATGGAAGCGGCGCTGGACGACGCCTACATTCTCATAACCGATAAGAAGATCTCCGCCGTCGCAGACATTCTGCCTGTTTTAGAGCGCGTGTTGCAGGTGACGAAGAACTTCGTCATCGTTTGCGACGATTGCGACGGCGAGGCGCTGGCGACGCTGGTGGTGAACAAACTTCGCGGCACGATCAATGCGCTGATCATCAAGGCGCCCGGCTTCGGTGACCGGCGCAAGGCGATGCTCGAAGATATCGCCGTGCTGACCGGTGGCACGTTCATCACGGAAGAGATGGGCAAAAAGCTTGACAATGCGCAGGTGGCGGACATGGGCCGTGCGCGTCGCGTGATCTCCAGCAAGGAGGACACGACAATTATCGAAGGTCGCGGCTCGGACGAGGCGATTCAGGCACGGATCAAGCAGATCAAGGCGCAGATCGATGACGTATCGTCTGACTTCGACCGAGAGAAGCTGCAGGAGCGTCTGGCCAAGCTCGCGGGCGGCGTCGCCATCATTAAGGTCGGCGCAGCGACGGAGGTGGAGCTGAAGGAGAGGAAGCTGCGCGTAGAGGACGCGCTCTCGGCAACGCGCGCGGCCGTCGAAGAAGGGATCGTCCCTGGCGGCGGCGTCTCCCTGCTCCGCTGCATCCCTGCGCTCGAGAAGCTGGAAAAGAAGCTGACGGACGATGAACGCACAGGCGCAGCGAGCCTCAGGAAGGCGTTGGAGGAGCCGCTGCGGCTCATCGCAGAGAACGCGGGCGAGGAGGGCTCCGTCATTGTCGATACCGTGATGCGGTCGACGGATCCGAACTACGGCTTCGACGCCGAAGCGGGCGAGTACGGCGACATGCTGGCGAAGGGCATAATCGACCCGGTCAAGGTCGTCCGCGCGGGCCTAGAGAACGCGTCGAGCATCGCGGCCATGGTGCTCACGACGGAGTCGCTAGTGACGGAGATCCCGGAGCCGCCCGGAGCAGCGCCGATGCCGGCCGCGCCCCCTATGGACTACTAAGACTCCGGCCTAAGACATCCGCGCAGGGCTGCCCAAATGGGGCGGCCCTGCTCTGTTTTGAACGCCGTCCGGGCAAAGTTTGACAGGCTGAGGGGGTCGTGATACCGTGAGGTCAGACGTACAACTACATACCCCGCCTGCCGAATTCCTGGAAAGGGAACGGGGGACCCATAAGTTGGGGTGAATTTCCTCCTGGTGGAGGGATAGGCCAGTTCCTTCAGGCCGAACCCGTCAGCTAACCCCGTAGGCATCTGGAGGAAGCGTTGGCCCAGCGGAAGCGGGACGAGGGCGACGCCCTCGGCCCGTATTCTTTTCCCCAGAATACCGGCGTTAGCAGTTCCCCAGGCCTCGGCGGGCTCTTAGAATCGGGCGCCACGCGGACACAAGGAGGTGGACTATGGCTCGCGAGTCGGAGATCCCCGATGCGTTCCGGGCTGCACGGACCAACGGACGAGGCCCTTCGTCCCCGCGAGGAGCGGCGCCGGCCAGGCCGGCGCCCACGCTCCGCGGTCTCCTGATCACAGGCGAGGCGAGGCTGGCGGGAGCGTTCAAGCGGGAGCTGCAAGGCTGCACGACCTGTTCGCTCGAGCTGGAGACGTATGTGACGCAGGCTGAGGCCGCGCGTGCGTCAAGCGGCCTGTACGACTGGGTGGCCGTAGATCTGGACGGGGCTCTGGCGCCGTCCGAGGCGGTGCGTCTGGCGCGCGAGGCCTGGGGCAGCGCCCGCGTCGCAGTGCTGAGCTGCTGGTGGAGCGAGCGAGACACCGTTGCCCGCGACCTGGCGGACGTCGTGATCCACAAGCCGGTTCGCTCGCCGGAGCTGCTGGCGTTTCTGCAAGCGGTCGCTTCGGGATCCGGCCCGCTGCGCGCCCGCGAGCGCGACGAGACGCTGTCGGCCTCCACCGGCTAGGCGTTGCGCCGCGGGCTCAGAACGCGGGCTTCGTGCCGTTGAGCGACTCATCGTGCGCCGGCCAGCCCTCTTCCTCCGCGATAAGCGGGACGAACCGGCACTCGCCCAGCTCCTCGACGGTCACTTCGTCGCGATGCTTTGTCGCCCGCGTGAGGCGCTGAAGGCGCCGGCCGCCGACAGGAATCAGCAGCCGGCCGCCGTCGGCAAGCTGGTCGAGTAGTGAAGGCGGAACCGTGGGCGCGCCTGCCGCGACGGTGATCGCATCGTACGGAGCCTCCTGCGGCCAGCCGAGCTCCTCGCCCGCAACGCGGATGCGCACATTTTCGTAGCCGAGCCGTTGCAGCCGCTCCTCCGCGCTCTCGGCCAGTTCGGTTACCCGCTCGACGCTGACGACTTCGCGGGCGAGGAGCGAGAGGAGTGCCGTCTGATAGCCTGAGCCCGTGCCGACCTCCAGCACCTTCTCGTCGCCCTCCAGCCGGAGCGCCTCCGTCATCACCGCGACCATCAGCGGCTGCGAGATCGTCTGGCCGTGGCCGATGGGCAGTGGCCGGTCCTCGTAGGCGTAGGGCTGAAGCTCGGTTGGCACGAAGCGCTCGCGCGGCACCTGCGCGAAGGCGCCGAGCACGCGCTTGTCCCGGATCTCGACGCTGAGCCTGCGCACGAGCGCCGATCGGGCTGCCTGGTAATCGATAGCCACGGGGCTGCGGGCAGGGGCCTCGCCCCGCGTTAGCCCTCGGCGGCGGCCGCGGCGAGCTGCGGGTCGAACGCGGTGTAGGAGCGCTCGACGTGGGAGTCTTCCTCGATGATGGGGAGCAGCTCCGAGCGCGCGGAGAGCGAATGCTGCGTGTTCGCCGCCCGGTCAGCGGCGGACTCCGACTCCCAGACCGTGATCCGGCCCACGCGCTGCTGCTGGTCGCCGGAGAGGAGCCGATAGCCGCGCACATAGCCGGGCTGCGTGATGAAGAACTCCAGCAGGTCGTCCATGATCTGCGAGACGCGCTCATCCTGGCCGCGCTTCGGGTTCATCAGCGAGAGCCGGACGTAGAAGGTGGCGTCGTTGGCGTCGTTCATGGCTGCACCTCCTTGTGGGGGTGCATACATTGTACCACCGCGCGTATGCGGAGGACATGGGACACTGCGTTTCGAGAGCCTATGCGAGTTCGTTGCCAGAAGTAACGCTGGACTCGCTCGGCATAGTCGGTCGGCTCCGCAAAGCGCACCTCTGCGCCCTGCCGCGCGCTCAGATACTCGCGCAGCGCCTCAGCGACGGCGGCGGCATCGGAAAGAGTGGTGGGCATGCTGGCCCTATACCAGCTCCTTTACGCGCACCGCCAGCGCTTGGGTGAAGCCAACGGTGGCGGCACTCCGCCGGCGGTGAGGATCAGTTCCCTTGGTCCAGTTGCTCGAGCAACCACATGCGGGCAAGTGTGGAAGGCCCGATTCCTTTCTTCCGGCCAGCGGCCGCCAGCCGGTCGATCGTCTTAGCGTCGAGCCTCACTGCGAGGATGTGCGTCAACGGCCTGGCCACCCGGACGCGCACTTCGTCGAACTCGTCTTCAAACTCAGTCGTGTCATGCGTTTCCCAGAACTGCGCCTCCTCTTCCAGGCTCTTGAAATGCGGAATTCTGGACCGGGCCCTCCTCGCCGGCTTCCTTGTAGTTACCATCGCTCTACCTCCCTCGCCATCTCCGAAGCCGGAGTCGCTCAGCTTCTGTTGCGTCTCTTGCCGTTACGACGTAGAATCTGCCTCGCCCCGAGGAGTCAAGGATCACCATGAGGTACCGTCCGGCTTCAGTCTGACCAATCAGGCGGTATCGGCGCCGTCGAATCCTAACTCCAAGGCTGTCATTGCTATAGGAAACCCCCTCTACCTCGCCCCGCCGAACCCCGTGGGAAGCTATGTGTGCCTCGTTCCAGTCATCCCAAGTGAGTTGCTGGATGTCCACGGTTACCGTATTACATTGTAATACGGAGCGACATGGGATGCAAACGGTCTCACACCAGCTCCTTCACCTTCGCGGCCAGCGTTTGCGTGAAGCCGGCGGTGGCGGCGATCTCTTCGACCGGCGCGGCGCGGATGCCCTTCACGGAGCCGAACTTGCGCAGCAGCGCCTTCTTTCGCTTCGGCCCCACGCCCGGCACCTCGTCCAGCGCCGACTGGATCGACCGCTTCCCCCGCAGGCCGCGGTGGTAGGTGATGGCGAAGCGGTGCGCCTCGTCGCGCACCCGCTGGACGAGGTAGAGCGCCTGCGAGGTGCGCGGCAGGACGATCGGCTCCGGCTCGTCCTTGACGAAGAGCTCCTCGTTGCGCTTGGCCAGCCCCGCGACCGGCACGATCGGTTCGAGGCCCGCCGCCTGCAGCACTCCGATCGCAGCGCCGAGCTGCCCTTTGCCGCCGTCGACGATCAGCAGGTCGGGTAGCGTGCGCCAGGCCTCGGCCTTGGTGTCGTTCGCTGGCGAGCGGCCGTCGCGTTCGGCGGGGCTCTCGCGGGAGCGTTCGACCGGGGCGGTCGCCTTCTTGAAGCGACGCTTGAGCACCTCGGCGAGCATCGCGAAGTCGTTCGCGCCCTCAACCGTGCCGATCTTGAAGCGACGGTAGAGCTGCGGCCGCGGCTGACCATCGACGAAGACGACCATGCTGCCGACGGCGTTGGTGCCCTGAATGTTGGAGATGTCGTAGCATTCGATGCGCCGGGGCGGCGCCGGCAGGTTGAGCTCCTCTTGCAGCTCGTCGAGCGCAGCCTGCGTCTTGCCGGCGTCGGCGAGCCACTTGGCGCGCGCCTGCTCCAGCGCCTCCTGCGCGTTGGTCTGCGCCATCTCGATCAGCCGGCGCTTCTCGCCCCGCTGCGGCACGACGAGCTGGACACGGCCGCCCCGACGTTCGCTCAGCCACGCCTGCAGCAGCTCGGCCTCTGGTACGGAGCAGGGCAGGAGCAGGCGGCGCGGGATGTACGTGGCCGATTCGTAGAACTGCTGCAGGAAGCTGGCCAACACCTCGCCGTCCGCCGCGTCCTTCGCGCCGTCCAGGGTGAAGTGGTCTGTGTTGATCAGCTTCGTCCCGCGCACGAAGAGCACCTGCACGGCCGCGTCGGTCTCCGTGCGCGCCAGGCCGAAGATATCCTCGTCCGCGGGCTTAGTGGATGCGACCGTCTGCCGCTCCGTCACCCGCTCGATGGCGCGTACCTGGTCGCGCAGGTTCGCTGCGCGCTCGTAGGCCATGTTCTGCGATGCCTCCTGCATCTGACGGTTGAGATCGCGCACGACCTCGTCGGTACGCCCTTCGAGGAAGAGGATCGTCTGGCGGATCACCTTGTCGTACTCATCCTTGCTGCAGTAGGAGGTGCAGGGCGCGATGCAGCGGTGGATGTAGTACTCCAGACAGGGGCGGGGGTCGTCGCCGGTGATCACTTTGGTGCAGGAGCGCCAGGGGAAGAGCTTCTTGCTGATATCGAGCATCTTGCGCACGGATCCCGCGCTGGCGTACGGCCCGAAGTAGCGGCCGCCGTCCTTCTCCACGCGCCGGGTGATGTAGATTCGCGGCCACCCGTCGCGCAGATCGACCTTCAGGTAGGGGTAGTGCTTGTCGTCCTTAAGGCGGACGTTGAAGTGCGGCTGGTGGCGCTTGACCAGCGTCGCCTCCAGATGCAGCGCCTCCTGCTCCGTGTGCGTGACGATGTACTCGAAATCGGCGATCGCGGCGCGCAGGTTTCGCACCTTCGCCTCCATGCTCTGCGGCGCGCCGAAGTAGTTTCGCATGCGGGTGCGTAGCTGCGCCGCCTTGCCGACGTAGACGACCTTGCCCTGTTCGTTGCGAAAGAGGTAGACGCCGGGCCGCTGTGGCACGGCCTTCAGCCGTTCGAGCAACGATGCAGCCATGGTGTCCTCATGGTAGCGCCCCGATGCCAGCGCTGCTAGGCGAGCTGCCGTGGGAAGGAACCAGGCCCCGAACTATGTTCGGGGCCTGGCATTCGTGTCGAGGAACTTCCTCCTCCCGCGCCAGGAGAAGGGGAGGCGGTCGCTACGGCTGCGGCACTCCTGCCGGCGGGCCGAGGGGTACGTCGCTGTGCGGGCCAAACGGCGCGCTGTCCGGAGCGGCGTCCGGCAGGCCCCCTGGCGGGCCGAGCGGAGCGCTGTCAGGCAGGCCTTCCGGTGGGCCAAACGGAGCGCTGTCTGGCAGGCCTTCCGGCGGGCCGAGCGGAGCGTTCTGCTGGGCCTGGCCGATGCCGTCGACTGCGGGCTGCGGCAGGTGAATCATTAGGCCGTTGGGCAGCTCGGCCACAGCGCAACCGAACCGGTCGCAGGCTGGGCTGTCCGCGGGTACGCCCAGATCCGCGGCCGGCTCCGGCTGGAGGCCAAACGGAGCGCCCTCCGGAGCGTCCTCCGGCCTGCCTACGCCATCAGGCGCGCCTGGGTTCTCGGGGCCGCCTGCCTGAGCCGGCAACTCCGGCAAGTTCGCCTCATCGGAGACTCCGGCCTCGTCCGGCAGGTCCGGCAGGGTTGCGTGGCCGGACGCGTCCAAGGTCAGGTCCGGCCAGGGCGTGATGCCGGGCGCGGCGAACGCGCCCACAGCCGCGTAGCTTGCCAGCACAGCGAGCGCTATCCCTGCCGCGATTTTCGACTTCAGATTCAGCATCGTGTTGCCCTTCTCCTTCCTGGGATGGTGATGTTCATGTGGTATATCCACGCAGAGGGGCAAAGTTTTCCGGCCTACACTGAGAGGATAGTGATCGACAAGCTTCTGGGCCATGAAGCTTCGTGGCGAACCCTCCGATATACTCATCAGGACGGCGCTCAGAGGAGACACCCGACGATCGTGTCAGCGGGAGACGTGGCAATCGAGCGCACAGGCGATGCCGAAGCGCTGCTCGTGCAGCGGGCGAAGTCGCGTGAACCATCGGCGTGGGCGGAGATCTACGACACTCACTACAAGAAGCTCTACTCGTACTGCTACGCCCGCACGAGCGACGCAAACGCCGCCGCCGACCTCGCAGCGAGCGTCTTTCTAGAAGCGCTCAGCGGGATCGGCCGGTACGAGTACCGCGGCCGGCCCCTGCTCGCCTGGCTCTATCGTATCGCGCGCAACGTCGTCAGCGATCACCTGCGCAAGGGCGAGCGGGAATCGCGCGCGCTCGAGCAGGCGGCGGAGCTGGCGGAGGCGAGCGATCCGGGGCCGGCGTCGCTCGTTGGCGACCAGCAGGACCTGCTGGTCGCGATGCGGAGGCTTACTGAAGATCAGCAGCAGGTGGTCTCGCTGCGATACTATGCGGGCTTCACCACTGCGGAGATCGCGCAGGCGATGGAGCGCAAGGAGCGCGCGGTCTACTCGCTTGAGGTGCGCGCTCTGGCTGCGCTCCGCCGGGTTCTAGAACCCGATCAAGTTCCAGAACGTGCTCCGCAGGTCGGAAAAGAGTAGCTCTCGCAGAGGATATACCTGATGAAAGGCAACACTCGCTGATGGACGAGCTAACCAAGGAGCAGGAGACGGCTCTCGCCGATTGCCTCCGCGCGATGGAGGAGGGCGTAGAGCTCGATGCCTGCCTGGCGCGCCATCCGCAGCACGCTGAGACGCTGCGGCCGTATCTGGAGCTTCACGCTGCGTTGCTGGCGCAGGAGACGCCGGCGCCGTCCGTCGCGGCCTTCGACGCGGGCCGCGAGGCGTTGCTGAGCACGGTCAGGCAGCCGGAGGCGCGCGAATCGCGATCGCGGTGGGGTCCGCTGGGGGCGGCGTCGAACAGGCTCGGCTCACCGCTTGTCCGTTCGGCGGCGGTGGGTGTCGCGCTCGTCCTCGTGGCGGGCGCCGCGCTCGGCGCTTCGGCGGGCGCCGGACTGGTGCCCGCGCGGGACGTGCTATCCACGCTCAACATCGTGAGCGGCGGGCCGTCCGACGAAGCCGGTGAAACAGAACCAATCGCGCAGGGCGAACCCGATACTCCCAACGCCGGCGAAGGCTCGGAGAACGCGGACGATGGCATCGGCAACGCACCGGAGGAAGCGGATACTGGTCGCGAGCACGCAGACGACGCCGCCGATGACGGCGGCGCGAACGGGGAGCTACCCGTGGCACCGATTTCGGGCCCGCCGCTGGAAGTGCCGCAGGTTGGCCTGTGCATCGCGGAAGGCCGCATTCCTGATACGGTGGAGCTGCCGGACGAAGTCTTGATGCGTGTGCCGGATGTGGGCGACTGCGTCCCGCAGGGCCTGCTGGAGCTTGCGCCTGATGGCCGGACGTGCGTACCGCGACACGTCGCCGACAGGCTGCCGGAACAGTTCCCGCACTCGCCAGACGATATCAACTTGTGCGCCGTTCCCACTGACGAGCCGACCGCTGAGCCGGCCAACGATCCCTCGGAGACGTCGCGAGCGCCAGAGTCATCCGCGCCGCCTGAGACGGCGGGCGAGGGGAAGTCCGTTGGCGCTTCCGCACTCCCGCACGCTCCAACTATCCCGATGAAGCTTCCAGGCGTCGCTGCGTTACTGGCGGCGAATCCTCTGCCCTAGTCGTCTCGCCCTCGAGCTCGGCCCTGTGGCAGCCGCACCGTTTACCATCCTGCTGCCGTGTCCGCAATGGCTCATTGCGCGTAGCGGGCGTTCAGAGCGCTGGACAAGGCCATGCTATACTGCATCCGTAGCTGAGAGGGCCCTGCCTTCATGATCTTTCGTTATTTCGACCTGCTAGAGACGGATATCTCCCTCTTCCTCACGTTTTTCGGCGCCGTGGTACTGGCGCTGCTCATCGGTATCGCCTTCCATGAGTTTAGCCACGCACTCGCGGCCACGGCGCTCGGCGATCCGACGGCGCGGAACCTCGGGCGGCTGTCGCTCGACCCGCGCGTGCATCTCGACCCGTTCGGCACGCTGCTGCTCTTCCTGGCGGGCTTTGGCTGGGGAAAGCCGGTACCGATCAACCCGTATCGCCTGCGCAACGGGCCGCGCACGGGCATGGCCGTCGTCGCGGCGGCGGGGCCCGTCTCGAACCTGCTCATGGCGACCCTGCTTTCGGTTCCGCTGAGGCTTGGCTGGGCCAACTGGCACAACCCGTTCGCGGTCATCTCCAGCACGGCGGGATGGGGGACGGCCGACTACATCGGGCTGTTCCTGAGCGCGGCGGTGCTGTTGAATGTGATCCTAGCCGTGTTCAACTTTCTGCCGGTCGCGCCACTGGACGGTTTCAAGGTAGCCGTCGGTCTGCTGCCGGTCAACCTGGCGCGGCCGGTGGCCCAGATGGAACGCTACGGCATCCTCATTCTCATGGGCATCTTCTTCTTCGGGCCGGTGATCGGCATCGACTTCTTCGGCTGGGTTGTGGCGCCGGCGGTGGAGGGGATCGCCGGCAGGCTAATCGGGCTTTGATATGCGCGCGCTATACCGCGCCCGACAGCTCCTCTCCTCGCTGCGGCCTCGCATCGATGCCAAGCTGCGCGCGGAGGCGGATGGATTGCTGCGAGAGCCGGAGCGCGTGCTCTTCGAAACGATGACCCTGCGCGATCAGCAGCACTGCCTGGAGGTCTACGGCCGCCTCCGTGAGCGTGGCCACGACGAACCCGGCCTGCTCGCCGCCGCGCTTCTGCACGATGTGGGGAAGGGGCCGGTCGCGCTCTGGCACCGGGTGGCGTACGTTGTGCTGGAGGCCGCCGCGCCGAAGCTGCTCGACCGGCTGGCGAAGCTCGGCGCAGGGGCTGGCTGGCGAGAGGCGCTCTATCGTTGCCGCCACCACGCGTCGCTGGGCGCCGAGCAGGCGCACCGCGCCGGCGCGTCGGAGCAGGTCGTCGCTCTCATCCGGGCGGATGCGCCCGCTTCCGAGGATGCCAGCGTCGTGGCGCTGCGGGCGGCGGACGACGCGGCCTAAGGATACACAGATGTCTCGCATCGCGATCATCGGCCTGGGACTCATCGGCGGCTCCATCGGGCTCGCGCTTAAGCGCGCTCAGATCGACGGACTTGAGATCGTCGGCCACGACGTGGAGTGGGGCACCGTGGGCCGCGCGCGCAAGTTGGGCGCGATCGACGCTGAGGCGCGCGATGTGGCGAGCGCTGTGGACGGCGCTGCCGTCGTCGTGATCGCTACGCCCATCATACAGGCGCGGAAGGCGCTGGAGGAGATCGCGCCCGCTGTCGGCGACGGCGCTGTCGTGACCGACACCGCGAGCACGAAATGCCAGGTCCTGCGCTGGGCAGAGGAGATCCTGCCGCGGGAGGTGGCGTTCGTCGGCGGGCACCCGATCGCGGGCAAGGAGCAGTCCGGTATCGATGCCGCGGACGCCACGCTCTTCGAGGGCCAGCCGTGGGCGCTCATTCCTTCCGTCCACGCCTCCGAGCGGGCGATCAAGACGATCGAGAACCTCGTCGCCCTCGTCGGCGCGCGGCCGGTCGTCATCGACCCTGAGGAGCACGATAGCTACCTGGCGGCGGTGAGCCACCTTCCCATGCTGCTCTCGACAGCGCTCTTTCGCCTCGCGAGCAAGGGAGACTCGTGGCCGGAGCTGGCGGTACTCGCCGGCCCGGCCTTTCGCGACATCACGCGGCTCGCCTCTGGCGACCCGAACCTCAGCCACGATATCTGCCTCACGAACAGGGAGAATCTGCTCCACTGGCTGGACCGATACCGGGCGGAGCTGCGGGAACTCCGTGACCTGATCGCCGGCAGTGAGACCGACGAGGAGCTGTACGAGCTCTTCGTGCGGGCTCAGGCGGATCGCGATACCTTCGTTAGAGAGCCGCCTTCGCGAGCCGGCCCGGAGCGCGAGACCGACATCCCAAGCGTTGGCGAACGGATGATGGGGCTGCTTGTCGGCGAGTACGTGGTGCGTCGAACGAAAGAGCTTGAGGAGCTGATGGGGCAACGCGCGGACGACGCCGAACGGGGCCGGGGGAGGAAGCAGGGCTAGCTGATGGAGCGGATACTCCGCCGTCCCGCCGGGCTCCGGGGGACGATCCACCTGCCGGGCGATAAGTCGATCTCTCACCGAGCGGCGCTGCTCGGCGCGATCGCCTCCGGGCCGAGTCGTGTGCAGCGGTTCCTCACCTCCGGCGACTGCCGGTCGACGCTGGCCTGCCTGCGCGCGCTGGGCGTCGACTGGCGGTTGCAGGAGGATGCCCCGGGCGTGGGGACGCTCGAGATCGCGGGCGTGGGGCTGCGCGGCCTGCGCGAGCCGGCCAACGTGCTGGACGCCGGCAACTCCGGTACCACGCTTCGCCTACTCGCGGGCATCCTTGCCGGACAGCCGTTCGCCTCCGTCCTCACCGGCGACGACTCGCTCCGCTCACGGCCCGTGGACCGCGTGATCGAACCGCTGCGCCGCATGGGCGCGCAGCTCTTCGCCCGCGACGGCGACAGGCTGCCGCCTCTGGCGATCAAGGGTGGCTCCCTGCGAGGGGTTCACTACCGGCTGCCCGTCGCGAGCGCGCAGGTGAAGTCCGCGGCGCTGCTCGCGGGACTGTTCGCAGAGGGCGAGACCGTGGTGGAGGAGCCGGTGGCGACGCGCGACCACACGGAGCGGCTGCTGCGCGCGATGGGCGTCGACCTGCAGCGCGAAGGCCCGGGCATTCGCCTTCTGCCGCCGGCGTCGCTCCAACCGCTCGATCTAGCGATCCCGGGCGATCTCAGCGCGGCCAGCTACTGGCTCGTGGCCGCGACCGTGCACCAGGACGCTGAGATCGTTCTGCCTGGCGTCGGCGTCAATCACACCCGCAGCGGACTGCTCGACGCGCTGGACATGATGGGGGCCGCCATCGAGCGAGGCGAGGAGCGGATGGTGGGGGAGGAGCCGGTGGCCGATCTCACCGTGCGGAGCGCCCGCCTGCGCGGCATCGAGGTGGGCGGCGAGCTCATCCCGCGCCTGATCGACGAGCTGCCGGCGCTGGCCGTCGCCGCCGCGTTTGCGGAGGGGCGCACGGTCGTGCGCGATGCTCAGGAGCTGCGCCTGAAGGAGTCGGACCGGATCGCCGCGCTCGCGCGCGAGCTCGGACGGCTCGGTGTGGCGATCGAGGAGCGGCCGGATGGCTTCGTGATCGAAGGCGGCAGGCCGCTCGAAGGAGGCCGCGTGACCGGGGAAGGCGACCATCGCCTCACGATGACGCTGGCCATCGCCGGGCTGCTCGCGGCAGGCGAGACCGTCGTGACGGACGCGGAGGCGGTCGCGGTCTCCTATCCAGACTTCTGGGAGGACCTCACGAGCATATCCGTTTCGTCCGCGGGAGCGGCTACCAGCAAGGGCGAGTAACAGGAGGCGAGCCATGGCCACAGAGCTCATCCACATCGGCTTTGGGAACTACGTGGCGGCCAACCAGATGATCGGCGTCGCGTCACCGGGGTCCGCGCCGATCAAGCGCCTGATCCACGAAGGGCGCGACAAGGGCCTCACCATCGATATGACGAGCGGACGGCGCACCAAGGCGGTCGTCTTCATGGAGAACGGCTCCGTCGTGCTGGCGGCGATCACGCCGGAGACGATCGAGGGCCGCGTGCGGACCCACCGCGTCCGGCCGCCCGAGGAGGAGGGTGAGTAGGGAGACGCCCGCAGCGGCCGTGCCAGAGCAGGCGACGCCGAACGCGCTGTTGCTCGTCATCTCCGGCCCTTCCGGAGTTGGCAAGGATACGGTGCTCGCCCGGCTGAAGGAGCGCGGGCAGCCTTTTCACTACACCGTCACGATGACCACCCGCCCACCGCGGGAGGACGAAGCCGCCGACGGCCCCTTCCTGCGCTTCGCGAGCGAGGAGGAGTTCGGCCGGCTGCTGGCCGAGGACGGCTTCCTGGAGCATGCTCAGGTCTACGGCTACCGCTACGGCGTGCCGAAGGCGCCGGTGCGGGAGGCGCTGGCCAGCGGCCGGGACGTCGTCGTCCGCGTCGACGTGCAGGGCGCAGCGACGATCAAAGCGCTGGCCCCGGAGGCGCTGCTGATCTTCCTCGCGCCACGGTCGATCGAAGAGCTGGAGGCGCGTATGCGTACACGGGGCGGCGTAGAGGAGGGCACGCTGGCCCGAAAGCTGGAGGCCGTGGCACGCGAGATGGACCAGCGCCGACACTTCGACTACACCGTCGTGAATGAGAAGGGCCGCGTGGACGAAGCGGTCGACGCGGTGCTCGCTATCGTCGAGACAGACCAGCGTCGCGGCGGCCGCGGGCCTGTGCGGCTCTAGTGTCCAACGCGATGGCCGATCGTGTAACCGTCCGCGTGCCCGCGACGAGCGCGAACCTCGGCCCCGGGTTCGACTGCCTCGGCCTGGCGCTGGCGCTGACGGCTGACGTCACGATCGAGATAGGTGCTCCGGAGAGCGCGACGCCTCCGATCCTCGCCCCTCTCGTCGAACGGGCGCTCTTTCGCGCATACGAAGCGGCCGGGCGGCCGCGGCCGGAGGGCGTGGCGGTCGCATGGGACGGAGACCTGCCTGTCGCGCGGGGGCTGGGCGCGAGCGCCGCGGCGCGGGCGGCCGGGCTGGCCGGCGCGAACGCGCTCATGGGTGAGCCGCTCTCGCTCGAAGAGCTGCTGGCGCTCGGGGCAGAGCTGGAGGGCCACGCGGACAACATGGCGCCCGCGCTCTTCGGTGGCCTCCAGGTGGTCGTCGGCGACGGCGAAGGCTTTCGCCATCTCACCGTACCTCTGCCGGCCGGACTCAAGGTGGTGCTCTTCGTGCCCGACTTCAAGATGCCGACACGGGAGAGCCGCGC
>JADFNZ010000099.1 GCA_022563135.1 Chloroflexota bacterium
GACCACCGGCAGCCTGCCGGAGCTCAAGCGCGTCATCGTCGCGAACGGCAACAACATCGCGATGGAGCGGACGCTGGAGGAGGCGCTGCGGGTCGTGCTCGGCCTGGCCGAAGCAACTCTGCCAGAGCCCATCGCCGGCGAGCCAACGCCCGGAGCGACCGCGACGCCCGCCCCCGGCGAAACGCCCCCGCCCACGCCGGTCCCTCAGCCTACGCCAACGCCGGGCGGCGACGACATCGACGCGTTGATCCAACAGGCGAACGATTCGTTCGAACGCGCGCAGCAGCTCCTGCAGCAGGGCGACTTCGCCGGCTACGGCCAAGAGATCGAGCGGCTGGAGGAGCTCCTGCAACGGCTGGCGGAGCTATCGGACCTGGGCCAGTAGTCGCATCGCCCTTCCTCCCATGATAAGCTAACTATAGCTTCGCTTTTCCCATACCTCGCGTACGAAAGGAGGCGCTTGTGGCCTCTTCGGAGCAGCCGCCGTTCCACTTCTCGCCCCGGCCAAACCGCGCGCATGAGATCCGCTGGCGCTCCTGGGGAGACCAGGCGTTCCAGGAAGCGCACGCGGAAGACAAGCCGATCCTGCTCGGCATCTCCGCGGTCTGGTGCCACTGGTGCCACGTGATGGACGAGACCTCGTACTCAGACGACGCCGTGATCGCGCTGATCAACGAGCGGTTCATCCCCGTGCGCGTCGACAACGACCAGCGGCCGGACGTGAACGCCCGCTACAACATGGGCGGCTGGCCCTCCACCGCCTTCCTCACGCCGGAGGGCGAAGTGCTCGCTGGCATGACCTATTCGCCGCCGGAACAGATGCGGCAGACGCTGGAGCAGATCAGCACCTACTATCGCGAGAACAGGGACGAGATCGTGCGGAAGATGGCCGAGGCGCAGGAGCGCCAGCGGCAGGCGCTCACGCAGATGGGTGGCGCCGGCGAGCTCTCCGACCAGGTCCTCCAGGACGTCCTCACCGCCATCGGCGACGTGTACGACCCGGTGCACGGTGGCTTCGGCAGCGAGCCGAAGTTCCCGCACACGGATAGCATCGACCTGCTCCTCTACGCGCACCTCCGCCGCGACGACCCCGACCTGCTGCACATGGCCCGCAAGACGCTGGAGCGGATGGCCGCCGGCGGCCTCTTCGATCAGGTCTGGGATGGCTTTTTCCGCTACTCGACGAATCGCGACTGGAGCGTGCCCCACTTCGAGAAGATGCTGGAGGATAACGCGAACCTCCTCCGCAACGTCCTCCGGCTCTACCGCACCACGCGCGAGGAGGGCCACGCTGCGATCGCCTCACGGGTGATCAGCTACCTCGACGCGTACCTGAGCGACGCCGATACCGGCGCCTTCTACGGTAGCCAGGACGCCGACGAGGAGTTCTATGCGCTCGACGCCGGGGAGCGCGCCCGGCGCGAGGCGCCCTACGTCGACCCCACGGTCTACACGAGCTGGAACGCGATGGCGGTCTCGGCCTACCTGGAAGCCTCGGCGGCCCTGCAGCGGCCGGAGCTGGGCGAGCGCGCAATCAGGGCGCTCGACTTCATGTGGGAGCGCCTGCGCGCGCCGGGCGATGGGATGTACCGCTACCACGATGGCGAGCCGCGCGTCCTGGGCCTGCTCGGCGACCAGGTGTACACCGCCCTGGCGCTGCTCGATGCGTACCAGGCCGCCGCCGAACCTGTGTACCTGGACCGAGCGCTGGAGCTCGCCGGCATGTTGGAGGAACGCTTCGCCGATAGCGACGCCGGCGGCTTCTTCGATACGTGGCGGGAGCACGAATCGCTGGGCAGGCTGGGCCTGCGTCAGAAGCCGTTGAGCGAGAACGCCGCCTGCGCCCGCCTCTTCCTCAGTCTGGAGCAGCTCACGCATGAGCGCCGCTATCGCGAGATCGCCCGGCGCACGCTAGAGGCGTTCGCAGGCCAGGAGCAGAACATGGGCCACTTCGCGGCCGCCTATGCGCGCGTGGTCGACAGCTATCTCCACCCTCAGGCCGATGTGAGGCTCGTTGGTACGCGTGACGACGTTCAGGGGCTCTACGACGCCGCGCTGCGCTTGCGACTGCCAGAGCTCACCCTCCAGCGGCTCGATCCGGCCCGCGACGGCGAACGGCTGGCGGCGCTGGCGCTGCCGCCAGAGCCTGCGCCGGCCGCCTACGTCTGCTTCGGGACCATGTGCTCCGCGCCGGTCAGCACGCCCGCGGAGCTGCAGACCGTCGTCGAGGAGATGCAGCGACAGGCGGAGGCAACGAGCCCGGGCGAGCTGACGTACGCGGCCGAAGTGGACGCCGAGACCGCGGACTAGCCGCGCTGCCCTGCCGCTGCTAGACTTGCGCCGTGGCTTCTACACCAGAGACGGTTCTCCTGAGGGACGGCCGCCGGCTCTCCTACGCGGAGTACGGCGACCCGAACGGCAAGCCCGTCTTCTACTTCCACGGCTTCCCCAGTTCACGGCTGAGCGCAAAGCTTGCTGAGGAGACGGCGCGGCGGGACGGCGTGCGGCTGATCGCCGTCGACCGGCCCGGCATCGGAACGTCGGACTACCTGGCACGACGGGGCTTTAGCGATTGGCCGGACGACGTGGTGCAGGTGGCCGATGCGTTGGGCATCCAGCGTTTCGCCATTGTGGGCGTCTCGGGTGGCGGGCCGTACGCGGCTGCCTGTGCGCGAAAGATCCCGGAGCGCATCATTGCGGTGGCGATCGTCAGCGGCGCGGGCCCGTTCGACGTGCCGGCGTCCGCGAAAGGGCTACGTACGCTGAGTCGCTTCTTCGCGAGGCTGAACGGCCGGTTCCCCTGGCTGATGATCCCTGGCATGTGGCTCTTCTCGCTCGCGGCGCGCTGGTTCCCCAGACGGACGGTCAGGCTCGCGAGCCGGTCGATGCCGCCGTACGACAAGCGGATTATGGCCCGTCCAGAGGTGATCGACACGCTCAGCGCGGACATGCGCGAGGCGTTTCGCCAAGGCCACCGCGGGCCTCTCCTGGAAGCGGCGCTCTACCAGCAGCCGTGGGACTTCCGGCTGGAGGAGATCACCATGGAGGTGCACCTCTGGCAAGGAGAGGCGGACAGCATGATCCCACCGTCGATGGGGCGCTACCAGGCGCAGGCGATGCCAAACTGCCATGCCCGCTTCTACCCGGACGAGGGTCACCTGCTCGTGATCGAGCGGATGGGGGAGATCAACCGCGCGCTCTTCCCCGCAGGCTGACCTTGGCGGGACCGCGCGGTATCAGCGCTGCTCGGAAGCGCCGCCGGCGAGCGCCTCCCTCAGGGAGCGCGCCTGCCAGAGGTGCTCCAGATCGTGCTCGGTCTGCTCGCGGGCGAGGTGGGCGATGGTGACCGTGCCCCGGTAGGGATGGTGGCCGCTGCGCTCCCACTCGTCCGGCGCCAGGCTTCGTAGGAGGTTGATCGAGCGGTGCCGCAAGTACTCGAACTGCTCAAGCGCTTCGTAGAGGTCGCAGTCGCGGTAGTCGTTATCGAGCAGCAGCGCCTCCGGGTCGAACGCCCGCAGGCGCGGCTCGTCCTCATCGGCGATGCGCTGAATCGCCTCAAGGAAGCTCTCCTCGCAGTCGCGCAGGTGGGCGGCCGTCTCCTTCAGCGAGAGGGCGTCCTCCGACGGTCTCTCGCGCACGTCGTCTTCGTCCACGCCCCAGAGCAGCGCCTCAAGCTCGCGCGCGACCTCCCGCAGGGCCTTCGTCAGCCAGAGGGACTCTGTGTAGTCAGGAGCGGTGCGTTGCGGCATGGGAGATCGGGGCCATTGTACCACCATGCCGAGGCGTTCGTCGCGAGCCTGCTCCTGTGCTAGGACGCGCGATGGCCGGTACGAAGCCCGCCCGCGCCCAGCCGCTCCAGAGCGAGTTCGATGCGCTCTGCGCCCGCGTCCGCGACTGCTTCGCCTGCTCCTCCATGAACCACGTCCACATCCTGGGCGAGGTGAACGGCCCGCTCGACGCCGAAGTCCTGTTCGTCGCGGAGGCGCCGGGACGGTTGGGCGCGGCGCGGACCGGCCTGCCGATGACCTCCGACGTCACGGGCCGCCGCTTCCGCGCCTTCCTCGCGCACGCCGGCATCGCACGCGAGCGGGTCTTCGTCACGAACAGCGTCCTCTGCAATCCGCTCACATCGTCCGGCAACAACCGGCGGCCGAAGGCGGGGGAGGTCGCCGCCTGCCGCGGCTTCCTAACCGCGCAGCTTCGTCTTGTGCGGGCGACCGTCGTGGTCGCGCTGGGAGGCGTGGCGCTGGAAGCGCTTGGTCGTATCGGGCCTCACGACGCCGTGCTCGCGCGGGACGTGGGCCGCTCGCTGCGCTGGCGGGCGCCGGACGAGAGCGGCGGCGGTGCTCACGTCCGCACGCTCGTGCCGCTCTACCACCCCAGCATTCAGTCGACGCTCACGCGGCCGCACGAGACGCAGCTCGACGACTGGCGACGCTTGGGGCGGTTAGTGCGGGAGCTGGCGTAGGCCGTTTGCGCGGCATTTCACCAACGCCTACGATGGTCTCAGATGGATCTCGACGCGCTTCAGCTTGCGATACTGCTCATCCTGGCCGAGTTCACCGTCGGCAGCCTCGTTGCGGTTCTTGTGATGGACGCTCGTAATGCCGTGCCGGCCAGCTTCGTCAAGCTCTCTTCGGGAATCGTGGTCGTGGGGGCCGCGCTGACGGCGCTGGCCGCGTTCAACGCGGATAGCGCTCAGTTGCAGGACTACCGGCTCCAAGACGGGCTCTTCGGGCCGGTGCGAGGGACGTACCTCGCCTTCGTCGCGCTGACCCTCCCCTACGCGTGGGTCACCCTGCGGGGGCGGCGGGAGGCGTCGTTGCGCTGGGGTGCGGTCGCCTCGGCGGCTGGCGTGGTGGGGCTGGGCATGCTGGCGTATCAGGTGAGCCTCCCCACGTGGGGATTCGCCGGCGTCTTCATCAGCCTGCTCGCCGGCTCGCTCGCGCTTGGCCTGGTGAGCGAGTCGATGATCATGGGCCACTGGTACCTGGTGCGGCCGAAGCTCCCCGGCCGGCCGCTCCAGGAGCTTACGCTGCTGCTCTTCGCCGTGCTGGTGATCCAGGCGGTGCTGATCATCGTCAACGCTTCGATCCCGGCGCGCGAGGTGCCGGAGAGCACGGCGGCCCTTGCCGGCGGCCTCGCCTCCAACCCGGCGTTCTGGCTGCGCGTGGGCGTGGGCATGGTCTTCCCGCTCGCGCTGGCGTACATGGCGTGGCAGTCCAGCAAGGAGCACGCCATGATGTCGGCCACGGGGCTCCTCTACATCGCCGTGGGCGCCGTCTTCGTGGGCGAAGTGCTCGCCCGTGGCCTCCTCTTCGTCACCGCCTCGCCGGTATAATTGCCGTCAGCCTGCGCCTACACGCCGGGCCGACCTGAAGGTCGGCCCCTACGAGGATGGCGCTGGTCGCTCGACGTAGGGACAGACCTTTAGGTCTGTCCGGCCCCGACAGGCGAAAGGAGCCGCCGATGGACCGCCAAGCCGCCTGGGAGCTCCTCTGCGAGTTCACGAAGGGTGAGGGGCTGCGCAAGCACGGCCTGGCCGTGGAGGCGGTGATGCGCCACTTCGCCCGCAGTCACGGCGAAGACGAGGAGACCTGGGGCATCGTCGGGCTGCTCCACGACTTCGACTACGAGCAGCACCCGAACGAGCAGCAGCACCCCAGCGAAGGCGCCGAGGTGCTGCGCGAGCGCGGCTACCCGGAGCACGTGGTGCTCGCCATCCTCGGCCACGCCGACTACACCGGCGTGCCGCGCGATACGCGCATGGCGAAGACGCTCTACGCCGTCGATGAGCTGACGGGATTCGTCACGGCGGTGGCGCTG
>JADFNZ010000100.1 GCA_022563135.1 Chloroflexota bacterium
CAATCTATCCAAGTCGAAGACTCTTGTGGGAATTGTTCGGCGGCCAGTGGAACGAACCATTTCCAAGCTTCAGGTTGACCACAACTCTCTATAAGTTCTTGGGGTATGAGCTCATCGCCTTCATCGTGCGTTATTACTACACAGTCCACCCAGATTGGATGTGCCTCTGGGTACAGCGCCGCGATCTGTTGGGTGATCTCGTCTTGCTCTTGGACTTCGGGTGTTGTCGGCTCTGGTGTTTCGGTCGGTTCGGGAGTCGATGTCTCGGACCGCGATACGGCTGGTGGCGCGCTCTTGTCGTCCTCCTTCTCTTCCTCGAAGGCGCTCGCGATAGCGCCGATGACGACTAGGACAACGAAGCCACTGATCACGATAGTTGCTGCCTTGCGCAGCTTCCCGCGCCACAGAAATTTCTTTAGTCGTTCCATCAATCTCTCTGCCTGATCATCGGCACTACGTGATGCCTGTATGGGTCAGGTGACGCAGGTGGTTTGGTATTTGTCAAGTCTGGCGATTGTACGTGAGTTATCGAACAGGCTGAACTTCGCGGACAGTCCCGTCGTCTCCAAGCTCCAACTCTTCCTCTGTGATGGCGCCCATCTGGAGGTTACGGATAACCCCGATGGGGACGCTGATGTCAAACTCCTCGCTGATATGCTCTCTTCCTTGGCGTGGACTGGGAACTTCGCCATCATCGTTCGGCGCGATTGACGCCAGTGCTCGCTCTAGGTATTCCCTTCGCTGCGCTCAGGGTGACAAGAGGGCGCTCAGGGTGACAAGCACAGCTGAAGGGTCTCACGAAACTGACCAGCGTCTCGCCTGGCGCTCACGTAGCCGCCGCGGCGCCTGCGCGCTACGCTGCCAGCGTGCGAATACTCGTCGCCCCCGCCATCGCACTCGCTCTGCTCGCCGCCGCTTGTTCCGGTAGCGGCGTCGTGCCGCCCACGCCCGCGGCTGCTCCTACCGCGACCGCCCCTCCGTCGCCGACAGCCACCTCAACGCCGGACCGCGTCGTCACCATCGCCGCTGTGGGCGACGTGATGCTGGGACGCAACCTGACCGGCTGGATGGAGGAGCGCGGCGCCTTCTACCCATTCGAGCGGATCGCTACGCTGTTGCAGGACGCTGACCTCACCGTGGCGAATCTGGAGGTCGCGCTGACGGAGCGGGGCGAGCCGCAGGATAAGGCCTACCTCTTTCGTGCGCCGCCGCGGTTCGCGGTGGGGCTGGCGAAGGCCGGGATCGACGTCGTATCGCTCGCGAACAACCACGTCGCCGACTACGGGCGCGAGGGCGTAGAGGACACGTTGGCGGCGCTCGATCAGATCGGTGTGCTGCACGCGGGCGCCGGGCTGAACGAAGCGGCGGCCCTCCGGCCCGCCTTCGCCGATGTGGACGGGCTCCGGATAGCCTTCCTGGCCTACACGGACATCCTGCGCAACACCTTCGCAAGCGGCGACAACTATGGCGTGGCGCAGGCCCAAGAGGAAGCGATCGCCGCCGGCGTGCGGGCGGCCCGTGAGCAGGCCGACGTGGTGGTAGTGATGCTCCACAGCGGTACTGAGTACGCGACCGCGCCCAATCCCGCACAACGGGGGTTCGCGCGCGCCGCGATCGATGCCGGGGCGCTGCTGGTGCTCGGCCATCATCCGCACGTGTTGCAGGGCTGGGAGCGCTACGGGGGCGGCCTGATCGTCTACAGTCTGGGCGACTTCGTGTTCGACTTGGAGCACGACCCGCGCAACGTGCAGGAGCGCGCCTTCGAGACGGTCGTCCTCTACGTTACGCTCACGGTCGATGAGATACTGGAGGTGCGGCCGGAGCCGGTGGTAATCGATCTGCTGGAGGACCGGCCGCGGCCGCCGACGCCGGCGGAGGCCGCGGAGATCCTCGGCCGGCTCGATGCGCTACAGGAGATAGCACAGGCTCCCTAACGAGTGCCTATGCAACGTAATGGGTATGAATGGAGCACTCTCAGCCTATCGAAGCGAGCAACCTGTCATGCTGAGCGCAGCGAAGCATCTCGCGCCCCGCGAGGGGTCAGACCCTTCGCGGAGTTCATCCATGAGCGGAGCGGAGGGCTCAGGGTGACCTCAGCGCTGCGCTTTCCACGGAATCAAGTTGCATAGGCATTAGTCGAACGCGTACAGCACAAGCCCCGTCGGCAGCTTGGGCGCGAAGTACGTGGACTTTCGCGGCATCAGGTCGCCCGCGTCGGCGACTGCGAGCACCTGCTCCACCGGCGTGCCGTTGAGCAGGAAGGCGAGCGGCCAGCGCCCGGCCTCGACCTCTCGCAGCGCTTCCTGGGCGTCGTCCGTGTAGCCCTGGCTCTCGTTCGCGTCGTCGATGCGCAGCGTCTCCCGCAGCACGGCGTACTCCAGCACGTTGACGTCGAGCGTTTGCCAGGCGGCGGAGCGGTCCGGCATCAGCCGCTGGGCGGCGGCCGCATCGCGAAGCGTCAGCAGGTGAAGGCGCCCCTCCTCCAGCCCCAGCGCTCCGAACGCGGTTCCAACTGTGCCGGCGGCGGTGAGCCTCGCGAGCAGGCGCAGCAACGCCGTGCCGTCGTAACTCTTGGGGGTGATGTCCTCGACGTAGAAGAACCGTTCGAGCCGCTGCGGGAGGTCGGGAGGGAGCGACGGCGGCCGTACGAGGCGATGCGTCGGCAGGAGCGCCAGGCCGGCGTCCTCGACCGCAGTGAGCGCGACGAGCGCGAAGTTCTCCGGCTCCTCGCCCGACCAGACGGCGGCCTGCGCCCGTCGCTCGTCGCGGTAGGCGAGCGCCGTCTCGTAGCGGTGGTGGCCGTCGGCCATGTAGAGCGCGACGTCACGGAACGCGGTGGCGATCGGCTCGATCGTTGTGGGGTCGTCGATGACGTAGAGGGAGTGGCGCTGGCCGTCAGACGTGCTTGCCTGAGCGTCCGGCTCTCCCTCAGCCTGCAGCAGGTGGCCGGCGCGCGCATCGGCATCCCGATAGAGCGCGAAGAGCGGGCTGACGTTCGTTCGGAGATGGCGAAGGAGCTGGAGGCGGTCCTCCTTCGGGGCGGCCATCGTCTCCTCGTGGGGGAGCATGACGCCGGCCTCCCAGGGCTCCAACCGTAGTCGGACCAAGAGCGCGGTCCTGGTGCGGGCTCTGCCCTCGTGCTCGAAGCGCTGCTTGTAGAGGTAGAGCGCGGGCCGCTCCTCTTGCGCAATGGCGCCGGTGCTGCAAAAGTCGCGCAGAGCGGCCGCGGCGCGCGTATAGCGGTTCTCGCCCGGGCTGTCGCTGTCGCGCGGCTCGCCGAGTTCCAGCCGGACGATATTGAACGAGCTGCGCTCGTGGAGGGCGCTCTGCTCCTCGCCGTCGATTACGTCGTAGGGAGGTGCGAGGACTGCGCTGAGGTCGCCGGCGACTTCCGCGCGGTAGCGCAGCCCGCGGAAGGGCCGGATCTCAGCCATGGGTGAGGCGGTAGGCGGGCTTCGTGTCCATCGACGCTGGGACTATAGCACGCGGCATACGCGGGAGCGAGGAAGATTACATAACGTAGTGAAGGTGAGTACTTGTGACCTTAGTGTAGAATTCGCGGCGCTCCCAGCCGAGACGTTCTGATGGTGTGTCCTGTGCGGCGAGGGTTGACACAAGGGCGTGAGTGGCGTATTCAGATGTGGGTACGAAGCTTATGAGTGGTTGGGGTTCAGAAGGAGGGAGTAATGATCAACAGAACAGAAGGCGTCGCAAAGGGTAGGAGTATACTGCGGTGGGTCGCAGGCGGGGGCGTGCTGGCGATTGCCGTCCTGCTGGTGGGCCTGGCGCTGGCCGGTGGAACGGCCCATGCAGCGGATGACGGCGTCTACACTGGTACGGCTTCGGTCGTGGAAGAGGGCCAGTGCGGCGGTGGAACAATTGCTATCACCGTGAGCGGGAACACGATTACAAGCTTCATCGTCGACGGCAGCTTTGCCGGCGGAGTGCCGCTGAACGACTTCCAGCTGCTCCCGGATATCACGCTCACGATCACGGACGATGTCGTAAGCGAGACGTTTGAGCCGTTGCCCGGAGTGCCGACAACGCTGGAAGCGACGTTCTCCGGCGACACCTTCACCGGTACGCTCGGCGTTGCGGACCTGGACTGCGTCGGCATAGGCCTGTCGGCGACGCTCAGCGCTGCCGGCGATGCCGGCGATGCCGGCGACACTGGCGCTCCGGTGGCCGGCGTTGGTCCCATCGGCGGCGCCTCGGGCATGACGCTCTGGGCCGTTATCGCGGGGGGTCTCGCCGTGTTTGGTTTGGCGGTGACCGGTGTTGGCGCGAGGATTGCGCGCAAGGCGTAGTTTCTAACGACCGATCAATAGGGGAGCAGCCAGCCACGGTTTCGTGGCTGGCTGCTTCGGTTCTTTTCGGCTCTTGACAAAAGGATGGCGATCCTGTAGGAAAGTGATAAGGTGTCTACGCCTAAGACTAGATGCGATCGTTTCCCCGGCCGCGGTTTCGCGGTCGTCACCTAACGTATCGGAGTGATTGACCCCTGGGGGACTAGTGTTCCCTGGGCCCGTAGCCCGTGCAGGCAGCCAGTTCGTATGGCTGCCTGCACGTTTGACCGCCGTCGGCGCGCCGCCTAGAATGGGCGGCGACTCTGCCTATGGAGTGGTGTACCTTCTGCCGCATCGTCGCCCACGAAGAGCCCGCTGAGATCCTGTTCGAGGACGACGAGGTGCTCGTCTTTCGCAACCGGCTCCGTTGGGTGCCGGTAATGCTGGTCGTCGTGCCGAAGGAGCACCGATCACAGGAGGAGTTGTGGCAAGACCTGGGCAGGGTGGGGCAAGTGGCCGTGGAGATGGGCCTGGAGCACTGTCCGAAAGGGTTCAGGCTGCTCTCTAACTTCGGCTTCGAGGCGATGCAGAGCCAGCCGCACGGACACATCCACGTGCTGGGCGGCACGTTCCTCGGCGAGTACGCATAATCGCTCTGACATTCTTGAGCGAAGCGAGGGGCTCGGGGGAACGCTCCGATTGTCATTCTGAGCGGAGCGAAGAATCTGGCTCCAAAGCCATACCCTTCGCAGAGTGCATCCTTGAGCGAAGCCAAGGGCTCAGGCCGGCGTCGACGCCGCGGCCGCGATCGCCTGCTGCTGTAGCTCGAGGAGCTGGCGGATGCCCGCCTCCGCCAGCGAGAGCTGCGCGTCCATCTCCTCGCGCGTGAACGGCTGGCGCTCCGCCGTGCCCTGCACCTCCACGATGCGCCCGTCGCCGGTCATCACGACGTTGAAGTCGACCTCCGCGCCGGCGTCCTCCTCGTAGCAGAGGTCGAGCAGCGGCATGCCCTCGACCATGCCGACGCTGGTCGCCGCGACCGCGCTCGAGACCGGCACCGAGGAGTAGACGCCGTTATCGACCAGCTTCTGGAATGCGAGATGGAGCGCGACGTAAGCGCCCGTGATCGACGCCGTGCGCGTGCCGCCGTCCGCCTTGATCACGTCGCAGTCGATGGTGAAGGTGCGGTCGCCGAGGATGTCGAGGTTCACCACGGCCCGCAGCGCCCGGCCGATCAGCCGCTGGATCTCCTGCGACCGCCCCGACGGCCGGCCGCCGGCGACTTCGCGGTTGGTGCGCTCCTTGGTAGCGCGGGGTAGCATGCTGTACTCCGCCGTGACCCAGCCGGAGCCGGTGCCGCGCAGGAACTGGGGGATGCGCGCCTCCACGCTGACCGCGCAGAGCACCTGCGTCCCGCCCAGGTCGATCAT
>JADFNZ010000101.1 GCA_022563135.1 Chloroflexota bacterium
CCGTCCTCTGCGGCGGTGTGACCGCGCTGATCAAGACGGCCTATGAGACGCTGGTGGAGGCCGGCTACCAGCCCGAGCTCGCGTACTTCGAATGCCTGCACGAACTGAAGCTGCTGGTCGACTTCATCCACGAGGGCGGCATGAAAGCGATGCGCTACACGATCAGTGACACCGCGGAGTACGGCGACTACACCCGCGGCCCGCGCGTGATCGACGAGCACGTCCGCGACACGATGCGCCAGGTGCTGCGCGAGATCCAGGACGGCAGCTTCGCGCGCGAGTGGATTCTGGAGAACCAGGCTGGCCGGCCCGGCTTCGAGGCGCTGCGCCGCATGAACGCCGAACACCCGATCGAGGCGGTCGGCGAGGAGCTGCGAGGGATGATGAGCTGGCTCAAGAAGGATGGAGCCGATGCCTAAGGGAAGCAAGGAGCTGCTCAGCGCGATGAACGAGGCGCTCTCGGAGGAGCTCGCCTCCACAATCCAGTACCTCTGGCATCACATTCAAGCGCGCGGCATCCAGAGCCCCGCGATCGCCGACATGTTCAAGGGCGTATCGATGGTGGAGATGAAGCACGCGGAACGCATCGCCGAGCGGATCGACCTGCTCGGCGGCGTGCCGACGACGGCGCTCGATACGATCAACCCGGGCGCGCACGGCGATGTCGCTCGCATGCTGCGGGAGAACGTCCAGGCGGAGGAGAAGGCCGTCGCCATGTACCAACGGCTCGTCCAGATGGCCCAAGAGGCGGACGACCCGGTCTCCCGCACGCTCTTCGAGGAGATCCTGGGCGAGACGGAAGAGCATACGCACACACTGAGCAAGCTCCTGGCCGGCGTAGGCGACGCGACGCCGCCGCAGGTCGCGGCGAAGAAACGATCGAAGCTGATCGACGCGCTGAACAACGCCGTCGCCGATGAGCTCGCCGCCATCATCCAGTACCAGTGGCACCATGTGATGGGCCGGGGGATCGCCTCGCCGGCGATCCTGGAGCTGTTCGAAAGCCAATCTATGGACGAGATGCGGCACGCCTACGCCTTCGCCGAGCGGATCGATCTCCTAGGCGGGGACCTCAGCGTAGAAATGCGCCCGATCGCGGTGGGCGGCGACCTCGAGACGATGATCCAGGACGATCTGAAGGGTGCGCATCAGGCGATCGAGATCTTTAAGGACTACATCAAGCTGGCGGAGCAGGAAGGCGACCCCGTCACTCGCCGCCTGTTCGAAGATACGCTCGCCGCGGAGGAAGAGCACGCCAACGCCTGGGAGAGCGTGCTGGAGAAGTAGCGGATGCCTAATACTTTGGAATGGCGACGACAGGTCAGGAACCTAGCTAAGGAATTAATTCCGCATGCGTTGGAAAATTCCGGCTCCATGCCTCTCCAAGACATCTATGCTGTAGTTTCCGCAGCCTCAATTCACCTATGTGATGACAGTATTCCTTGCCAACACGAAAAGCTGTCCCGCCCTAGGCCTGAATGGCAACACTTGGTTCGTCGGGCCCTTCAGGATCTCAGGGACGATGGAATCGTGAGGAGGGTTCCACCAGTGAGGTGGGAGCTGGCATGACAAAGCGTGGGTTTTCCTTTACCCCAGCCTGAAGGCTGGGGCATAAGAGGGTAAGAGGGTCACACTGATGCCGCTCTACCACGTGTGGTTTGCAACCAAGAGACGGAAATGGCTGCTGCAAGGTGATGTGGATGACTTGGTGAAGGAGATCATGATATCCGTAGCAACAGAGAAGGGCATCGACCTTATCGAATGTGAAACTGTTGTGGATCACGCGCACCTGCTCATCAGAGCTTCCGACCGCAGGGAGTTGTCCCGAGCCATGAACTATATCAAAGGTCTCACTTCCAAGCGGCTCTTCGAGCAACTTCCCGAACTGAAGTTTGACATAGCAATGAACAATTTCTGGCAACATCGGTATGGCGTAAAGGTCGTGCCAGAAGGCGCCAAAGAACCGGTCGGTCACTACATCCGGACACAAAAGGATCGGTTGGAGAAATATGCACGATAACACGGCTGCGCAGAACGACAGCCCAATGCCCCAGCCTTTAGGCTGGGGTGGAGTGAAACGCGTACTCAACCTGCGCCGGCCCCCTGACCGGAACGTCCGGGTCGAGGGGGCCTGACAGGCGCAGCAGGAACATCCACCCAAGGAGGTTGAGTAAGCCATGGCAGACAAGGTTCTGATCTTCGACACGACCCTGCGCGACGGTGAGCAGTCACCGGGCGTCGCCCTGACCGCCAGCGACAAGCTGGAGATCGCGATACAACTGGAGAAGCTCGGCGTCGACATCATCGAGGCGGGCTTCCCGCTCACCTCGCAGAGCGACCTCGAGGCCGTCGCGAACGTCGCCCGCAACGTGCGCGAGCCGGTGATCGCCGCGCTCGCCCACGCCAACCCCGATGCTGTGGACGCCGCGCGTGACGCACTGAAGGACGCGGCCAGGGCGCGCATCCACGTCTTCCTCTCGGTCTCCGACATCCACCTGATGCACCAGCTCCGCAAGGACCGGGACGAGGTGCTGGAGATGGCGCGAACCATGGTCGCCCGCGCGAAGCAGTACTGCGAGGACGTGGAGTTCAGTCCGATGGACGCCGCCCGCGCCGAGTGGCAGTACGTCTACACCATGGTCGAGCAGTGCATCGAGGCCGGCGCGACGACGGTGAACATCCCCGACACGGTCGGCTACACCGTTCCGGAGGAGTTCGAGAAGTTCATCCGTTCTATCTTCGAGAACGTCTCAAACATCCACAAAGCGGTCGTCTCCGTCCACTGCCACGACGACCTCGGCCTCGCGGTCGCCAACTCGCTCGCCGCAGTGCGGGCGGGCGCGCGCCAGGTGGAGGTATGCGTGAACGGCATCGGCGAGCGCGCCGGCAACGCCTCGCTGGAGGAGGTGGCGATGGCGATCAAGACGCGCTCGGACTTCTACGACCTAGAGACGAACATCAACACGCGTCAGCTCTATCGCACCAGCCGGCTCGTCGTCGATCTCTCCGGCATGAGCGTCCAGCCGAACAAGGCGATCGTCGGTGCGAACGCCTTCCGCCACCAGTCCGGCATCCACCAGGACGGCATCCTGAAGATGCGCGAGACGTACGAGATCATGGACGCGCACGACATTGGCTGGCCGTCGGGAGGCGCGGAGCTGGTGCTGGGCAAGACCTCGGGCAGGCACGGCTTCCAGGCGCGCCTTGAGGCGCTGGGCTATCAGCTCACGGAGGAGGAGCTGAACCGCGCCTTCCTCGCCTTCAAGGAGCTGGCCGACAAGAAGCAAGAGGTGGACGACCGCGACCTAGAGGCGCTCGTCGCCGACAAGATGCGCACGAGCGAAGAGATCTACCATCTGGACTTCGTGCAGGTGACCTGCGGCGATCACGCCACGCCGACCGCGACGGTGCGCCTGATCTCGCCGGACGGCTCGCTGCTGGCGGACGCTGCGCTGGGCACCGGCCCGGTCGACGCGGTCTACCGCGCCATCAAGCGCATCATCGACGTGCCCAACGAGCTCACCGAGTTCTCCGTGAAAAGCGTGACCGAAGGGATCGACGCACAGGGCGAGGTGACGATCCGCGTCGAAAGCGAAGGACGTAGCTACGTAGGCCGCGGAGCGGACACCGACATCATCGTCGCCTCGGCTAAGGCCTACATGAACGCGCTGAACCGGCTCCTCTCCGTGCAGCGCCGTGCGGACGCGGAGGTGCGGACGAACCCGTAACGATACCAAGCAAGTGGAAATAATACCAAGGAACATATCATTTGCCAAAGAAACGCGGGCGTAGTAAAGTTAAGGAGGCAGCAGTCGTATATCTGCCTCATGAGGCCTTAGCTATGCCGAAGACGACGATCAGTAGCAAGTATCAGATAACGCTCCCTGCCCGCTTGGTGCGTGAGCTGGGGCTGGAGCCCGGAGACAAGCTTGCGGTCGAGCTAGAGGACGGTCGCCTCATCCTTCATCCGCGCCCTAAGGATTGGGTCTCCTACACGGCGGGCTCCATGCCGGGGTACTACGGCAAGACGAAAGAGGAGATAGACGCCTACCTGCGGGAAGTACGAGGCGAATGGGGAGCGTATCCGGACGACGAGGAAGGGACATCCGAGACCGGCTAGCGTCTGCGAAGCGCCTCTGCCTCGATACGAACGTGCTGATCTACCACCTCAACCGCACGCAGCCGTATTTCGAGGTGGTTGAGGAGCTGCTCATGGCCGTTCGCGACGGGCTCAAAGTGGCGTTCGTCTCGGTCGTCACCGAGCTGGAGTTGCTCGTTCAGCCGATTCAGCGAGAGCGGCCGTGGGAGATCGAGCGAATTAAAGCGGTGCTGGAGGCGCCCCAGATCCAGGTTATCGAAATGGACAGGAATATCGCCCAACGAGCGGCCGAAATACGAGCACACCGCCATCTCGCTCTTGCTGACGCCACCATCATCGCCACCGGAATCGTCGCCGGCTGCGACGCCGTCGTCGGCAACGACGAGCGCTGCGCGCAGCGGGTGCGCGAGATCCCGTACGTCCACCTCGACGCGCTGGTAAAGGAGCTGCAGTCATGATCGGCGCCGACATGCTTACGCCCAAGGAGCGCGACTATCAGCAGGAGGCCGACCGCTTCCTCGCGGAGCACCTCGATCCGGATCTCGCAGCGCGGATGGACCGCAACGAGATGCTCTACCCCACCGACTTCATTCGCATGATGGCCGAACGCCACTACCTGGGCGCGTGCGTGCCCGCCGATGAGGGCGGCGGCGGTCGCACCATCCTGGAGGATGCGCTGCTGAACGAGCGAGTGGGCTACCACGGCTCGGCGGCGCTCGCCTGCGCGCGAACGTTCACCTCACACGTCGGCTGGATCCTCTCGCGCTACGGCGGCGATTCGATCAAGGAGCGCTACGTGCGCCCGATGCTGCGGGGCGAGAAGATCACCGCGCAAGCGCTCACCGAGCCCGGCGCCGGCTCCGACCTCGGCGGCATTCAGACAACGGCGCGTCGTGACGGCGACCAGTACATCGTCAACGGCGAGAAGCGCTTCCTGGACGGCGCCCAGACGGCCGATTTCATCTCGTGCGCCGTTCGCACCGCGGAGGGCGAGAACCCCCGCGGCACGTTGAGCGTCCTGCTGATCGACACCTCCAGCCCCGGGTACAAGGTGTTGGAGGACCAGACGAGCTGGCTCGGCTTTCGCGGGCTTGGCTCGGCCTGGGTGCGCTTCACCGATGTCGTCGTGCCGGCTGAGAACCTGCTCGGCGAGGAGGGGAACGGCTGGCAGTACCTCTCGGAGGAGCTGCTGATCGAGCGCGTCGTGGCGACGCGCGCGCAGCTTGGCCAGGCGTTGCGCGCGCTGGAGATCGCCGCGA
>JADFNZ010000102.1 GCA_022563135.1 Chloroflexota bacterium
GAAGCGCCGCTCCTCCAGCGCGCCGCCTCCCAGGAGCTGCCGTCGGATGTCGACGGGCCGGAGGAGCACAAGGAGTTCGCCGAGCGCATCCGCCGCTGGCGGGAGGAGGCGGCGAAAGGCCAGCCGGACGAGACCGTGTCCGACGGCGACACGCTGCGCGTCGGCGGGCTGACGCTGCGCATGGTGCACACGCCGGGACACACCGCCGGCCACCTCTCGCCCTTCCTCGAGGACGAGCAGGTACTCTTCGCCGGCGACAACGTGCTGGGCGTGGGCACCACCGTCGTGCCGCCGCCGCCGCACGGTGACATGGCGCAGTACATCGAATCGCTGCGCAAGATGCAGTCGCTGGAGGCCGAGCTGATGTGCTGCGGTCACGGGCCCGTGGTCAAGGAGCCGAACCGGAAGCTGCAGGAGCTGATCGACCACCGACACGAGCGCGAGGAGCAGATCCTCTCGCTCGTGGGTGAGGGCCACGACACGGTGAAGAAGCTGGTGCGGGCGATCTACCCGGAGCTGGACAAGCGACTGCTCGGCATGGCGCAGAGCCAGGTGCTCTCCCACCTCGCCAAGCTGGAGCGCGACGGTCGCGCACGGACGGAGGGTGAGGGGGCGGAGATGCAGGTGGAAGTAGGGTAGCCGCCGAGGCCGAGAGGGAGGTTGACATGAGTGCACAGTCTGGGGTGACCCGCGCTGATTACGGTATCGACGCGCCCGAAGCCCTTCGCAATTTCGCGCTGGGCGGACTCGTCGTGACCGCCATCGGCCTCCTCCTATTGCGGCGCGGCAGGAGCTGGGTAGGCATCTTGGCGTCCTGCGGCGGTGGCTGCATGATTGCCATGACCGCGCTCATGGTTGCGAGCAGCAAGGTTAGTAAGCTTCGCGAGCGCGATCGCCTCCTCGACAGCCTCGGACTCCGCGGCGATGAGCGGGTGCTCGATGCCGGCTGCGGCCGCGGGCTGTTGCTCATCGGCGTGGCGACGCGGCTGACGAACGGCCATGCCGTCGGTATCGATCTCTGGACGAAGGACCAGTCGGGCAACAGCCCGGAAGCGACCGTGGCCAATGCAGAGGCGGAAGGGGTGAGCGACCGGGTGACCGTGACTAGTGGCGACCTGCGGTGGCTCCCGTTCTGGGACGCAACCTTCGATGTCGTGGTCTCCAACCTCGTCCTCGATAACATTCACGACGAGCAAGGATGGGCGCAGGCGGTGCGGGATCTGGCGCGCGTGGTGAAGCCCGGCGGCCGCCTCCTTATCGCAGACTTGGCGCACACGGAGCAATACGAGGCCACGTTGCGCGACGAAGGGTGGAGCCAGGTCGAGAGATCGGGCCCGCACTTGCTCGTCTTCCCGCCCGTGCGCGTCGTCCTTGGGCGCAAGCCGCTGAGCTAGCCACCTCTCGAAAGCTGGAGCGCGAGGGCCGCGCGCGGACATCCGGCGAGGGGGCGGAGACGCGGGTGGAGCTGGGGTAGGTTCACCCGCGGAAGGTCCGGGTCCACTGGGTACGAACTCTCCGAATGCGTTTCAACGCATGCTCTACTCCGACCAGGGAGAGCTCAAGTAAGCCGAAAAATGCGGCGATATAGCCCGCGGCAGTTACTTCCCAAGGTGCTCCGATCTGGCTCCAGCCCCATGTGACGGCTGCAGTCGCCCAGAACAGGAGGAAGTACCCAAGAAGCCAGAGCAGGTCAGAAGTCGGCGGTCTAGATAGAAAATGCACCGCACCTCCTAGCTGGGAAAGTTGCCTTCTGCTGATCCGTATGGCGCAAGGCGGGCACCATACGTGCGCCTCCCTGCGCTACAATACGTCCAGTACAGAAGCGACCCTCCCCACTCCTTTGGGGCACAGTGCTTCTAAATCACATTATATCAGATTCACGCATCGCAAACAAAACGGGTGGTTTGTCATCCTCTCACCCCAGACTCGCTGTACAGATATCCAGTCAGCTACCCCCCAGCAGCCCCCTCCAGAAACTCTGCGTTCTCCTCCTCTTTCGCCGCCGCCAGCAGCAGCCCGTCGCGGACGGACGGGTCTTCCTCGTCGCCGGCCAGCGAGCGGTAGACGGCGGCGCCCGCGCGCTCCAGCGCGGCCAGGAGCTGCTTGCTCTCCTCTCGCGATCGGCCCTCGAACAGCGCGGCCATCGACTGTACGGCTGACTCGATAGATTCGGGCACGGCGCACCTCCTCTGCTGGCACTCGCCATGGTACAGGACGTGCGCTCCGCCCGCGCTATACTGTCTTCACCATGCCCTCTTTAGACCCCGCGCTGGCGCCCGTGCTGCCCCGCACGGCGGAGGTGACGCCCGATGGCCACCTTGCCCTCGGCGGATGCGACGCTGTCGATCTGGCGAAAGAGTTCGGCACGCCGCTCTACGTCTTCGACGAAGAGGAGCTGCGCGCGAGCTGCCGTGAGTATCGGGAGGCGTTCGCCTCGCGCTACGAGGACAGCGCCGTCGTCTACGCCGGGAAGGCGTATCTGGGGCGCTGGCTCGCCGCGCTGATCGCCGAAGAGGGGCTGGGGCTCGATGTCGTCTCCGGCGGCGAGCTGGCCGTCGCCCGCTCCGCCGGCTTCCCGCTCGATCGGGTGCTCTTCCATGGCAACAACAAGTCGGCCGCAGAGCTGCGCGAGGCCGTCGAAGGAGCCATCGGGCGCATCGTCATCGATAACTTCCACGAGCTGGCGCTGCTCGACGACATCGCCGGCTCGCTGGGCCGGAGCCAGCAGGTGCTAGTGCGCGTCTCGCCGAACGTCGACCCGCACACGCACAAGAAGACGACGACCGGCGTCCTCGACACCAAGTTCGGCCTGTCGATCGAGGGCGGGCAGGCGGAGGAGGCGGTGGTGCAGACCCAGGCGCGCTCGAACCTGGAGCTGGTCGGCCTCCACTGCCACCTCGGCTCGCCGATCTACGAACTCGAGCCGTATCGTTTGGCGAACGACGTCATGATCGCCTTCGCCCGCAGCATGCGCGATCGACACGGGCTGGAGCTGCGCGAATACAGCCCCGGTGGTGGCTTCGCCATGCAGTACCTGCGCGACAAGCCGGCGCCAACGCCCGACGAGTACGCGCAGGCCGTCGTCGATTCGCTGCGCGCCGCCCTCGAACGGGAGGGCCTGCCCGAACCGCGCCTGACCGTCGAGCCGGGACGGGCGATCGTCGCCCGCGCCGGCGTGGCGCTCTACACCGTCGGCGCGCGCAAGGAGGTGCCGGGCGTCCGCACCTACGTCTCGGTCGATGGCGGCATGGCGGACAACGTCCGACCGGCGATGTACGACGCCCGCTACGAGGCGCTGGTTGCGAACCGGGCGACAGAGCCCGCCGCCGAGACGGTGGCGATCGCCGGCAAGTACTGCGAGTCGGGCGACGTGCTGATCAAGGAGATCGAGCTGCCAAAGCTCTGGGCGGGCGACGTGCTGGCGCTGCCCGCCACGGGCGCCTACTGCCTCTCGATGGCGAGCAACTACAACCTGGCGCCCCGCCCGCCCGTCGTGCTCGTCCGAGACGGCCGCGCCCGCCTCGTGCGCCGCCGCGAGACGTACGAGGACCTGATGCGCGCGGACGTGTGGGATGAGTGAGGAACGAGGAACGAGGAACGAGGAACAAGGGCGGCTGCGGGCTCCCCTGGTTGCTTGTTCCCAGTCCCCGGTTGCCTGGCAATGACCTGGGACATCATCGGTCAGGAGCGGGCGGTGGCCGTGTTGCGGCGCGCGGTCGAGGACGAGGAGCGGCTCTCCCACGCCTACCTCTTCGCCGGGCCGGAGCATGTCGGCCGCGCGACGACGGCGCGCCGTTTTGCTCAGGCGCTCAACTGCTCGTCCGAGGACGAGCGTCCCTGCGGCGAGTGCCGCTCCTGCCGTCTGATCGCCGAGAACAAGCACCCCGACGTCGAGTGGCTGGGCGTCGGCGGCATCTGCAACGAATCGGAGCACCGCGACCACAGCGCAGACAACTCGCGCGACATTCGCATCTGCCAGGTGCGCCGACTCGAGCGGGTGGTGAGCCGCACGACGGTCGAGGCGCGCTACCGCGTCATCATCGTCGACCCGGCGGAGGCGCTCACGGTGGAGGCGGCGAATGCATTTCTCAAGACGCTGGAAGAGCCGGCGCCGAACACGGTGCTTGTGCTGATCAACGCTCACGAAGAGGCGCTGCGCGAGACCGTGCGCTCTCGCTGCCGGCGTGTCGCCTTCTCCGGCGTGCCGCGCCAGGCGATCGAGCGCGCGCTAGCAGAACGGTGGAGCGCCGAGCCGGAACAGGCGTCGCGGCTGGCCCGGCTGGCGCAAGGGCGGCTTGGCTGGGCTGTGGCCGCGCTCCAAGACGAACGGCTACTCATCGACCGTGAGCACACCATCGATGACATCGAGGCAACACTGGCCGGTGGTTTCAACGATCGGTTCGCCTATGCGGCTTCATTAGGGGCTCGCTACTCACGTGATCCACAGACCGTCCAGGCCAGCCTGGACGTGTGGCGCGAGTGGTGGCGAGACGTCCTCGTGACCGCCGCCGGCCGCGAGGAGCTGGTTGGTTCAGTCGAGCGACTGGACACGCTGCGGTCGCACGCGGCACAATATGGGGTAACGGGTGCGGTGCAGGCGCTCAGTGCGATCACCGAAGGTCGCCGGCACCTGGATGAGCACGCGAGCCCGACACTGGCCCTGGAGGTCATGCTCCTAGAGATTCCGCTGGGGGCAGGTCGGCGGGGCCGGTAGCGCGAAAGGAGAGGCGCGCGATTCGTCCGCCTTAGGCGGACTGGAGTTGCGCGTGAGCAGCATGACAGAGCAGCAACGAGTGCCGGTCGGCATCCGGTTCCAAGAAGCAGGCAAGATCTACTACTTCGATGCCCGCGGCTTCGAGCTCGAGGTCAGCAACTACGTCGTCGTCGAAACGTCTCACGGGCAGGAGGTGGGCCGGGTCGTGATCGCCCCGGATCAAGTCCTGGTCAGCGAGATCAAGGAGACACTCAAGCCGATTCTGCGGCTGGCCGAACCTGAGGACCTGGAACGCGCGGCGGCCCAAAAAAAAAGAGCCAAGGAGCAGCTAGTCGGCGTCCGCCGACAGGCGGAAGAACAGGGCCTGGACATGAGGCTGGTGAGCGGCGCCTATAGCCTGGACGGCTCCCAGCTCACCTACTATTTCACCGCCCCGGATCGGGTCGACATCCGCTCCCTTGCGCATAGCTTGTCGGACGAGTTCGACACGAAGGTCCAGTTCCTTCAGATCGGCGACCGGGACCGGGCGAAGATCGTCGACGGCATCGGCCGCTGCGGCGAGCGGCTCTGCTGCAGCTCGTGGCTCACCGGCTTCCCGACGGTCTCGATCAAGCA
>JADFNZ010000103.1 GCA_022563135.1 Chloroflexota bacterium
GTACACGTCCGTCGCATTTGTAGCTCGCTCATCTTGCCATTGCTCAGGTGCCGCGTACGGCGGCGTCATAGAATGCTTCTGCGTGTCTTTCGCGGTTGAAGCTTTTGCGTAGCGAGCAATACCAAAGTCCGCAAGACACCAGTGTCCTTCGTAGAGCAATATGTTCTCTGGCTTGAGGTCACGATGGACGACTTCCGCTTCAAGTGAAGCTAACGCCTCTGCGATATCAACCAATACTGGCACCGCCTCATCAACGGCAAGCTTCCCGCCACTATCTTCCAGGTGTTTTCGGAGCGATTGTTCGGCTCGCGGCATAACCAGAACGTAATAATCTTCCCATTCGCCGGAATCGAGAATCGGGATGATATTGGGTAGACCGGAAAGTTCCTCAAAGAGCAGTTCTCGTTGAGCGCCCGGTACTTTCGGAACGAGCTTCACCACAGCAGGCGAGCCATCATCAGCCTCGGCCTCGTAGACCGTGGCAAAACCTCCGGAAGCGAACTGACTACCCACTTTCCACTGGCGGTTTAGACTGATCGTCGTTGGAGGCATCAATGTATTTTAACCTATGCGAGGCATTCAAATTGATGAAAGTGTTGCTTCTCCACGGCCACGGTCTTAGTGAGGTTGCGCGGCTGGCCTACGTCGCTCCAGTAGCAGGTGCCGGCTTTAGCCCGCGGTATGGCCGCATGCTGAGCCTGCCAAAGCGCTGCTTGCGCCCTCACCTGCTCCGGCGCGATACTACCCATGATGCAGGTCTACGCCGTCCGACAGGTCGCCACCCACCTGCGGGAGCTGCTCGAAAGCGACCTCTTCCTCGCCGATCTTTGGATCAGCGGCGAGGTCTCCAACCACCGCAGCTACCCGTCCGGCCACCTCTACTTCAGCCTGAAGGACGCCGACGCCGCCCTGAGCTGCGTCCTCTTCAAGAGTGACAACAAGGGTTTCCAGTTCGAGGACGGCGACGCGGTGGTCGCGCACGGGCATATCTCCTTCTACGAGGTGCGCGGCGACCTCCAGTTCATCGTCGATTTCGTCCAGCCGGAGGGCGTGGGCGTGCTCCAGGCGGAGTTCGAGCGGCTGCGCGCCAGGCTGGAGGAGGAAGGGCTGTTCGACGAAGCGCGCAAGCGTCCGCTGCCCCGCTTTCCCCGCCGCGTCGGCGTCGTCACCTCTCCAGCGGGCGCCGTCTTCCACGACATCAGCCAGGTGCTGGAGCGCCGCTGGCCGCTCGCCGAAGTTGTCCTTGCGCCCGCGTCCGTCCAGGGCGCCGCGGCCGCCCCCGCGATCGTCGCCGCCATCGCTCAGCTCAACGAGGAGCCAGGTGTCGACGTGATCATCGTCGCGCGCGGCGGTGGCTCCATCGAGGACCTCTGGGCGTTCAACGACGAGGCGGTCGCCCGCGCGATCTTCGGCAGCGCAAAGCCGGTCGTCTCCGGCGTCGGCCACGAGACCGATACGACGATCGCCGACTTCGTCGCCGACCTGCGGGCACCGACGCCTTCGGCCGCCGCGGAGCTCGTCGCGCCGGAACGAACGGAGATCACGGTCAGGCTAAGCGTTGCCGCCGGCACGCTCCTCTCGCAGGTGCAGCGCCTCGCCGGCGAAGGCCGCACAGGCGTGGAGCGGGCGATCGCGCGCGGCGAACACGCCGCACCGGACGTCGATCGCGAGCGGCTGCGCACCGACGAACTGACGCGCACGGCGGTCGCTGCGGTCGAAGGGATGGTGCAGGGCTTCCACAAGGGGCTACACGGTTTCAACCTCGCTCTGCGTTCGCTCGACCCCTACGCGACCCTCCAGCGCGGCTACGCGCTGGTGCAGCGAAACGGCCGCATCGTCAATACCGTCACGGAGACCACGGTGGGCGAACGGCTCAACGTCCGCGTCCGCGACGGCGACTTCCCCGTGCGCGTCGATTCCGAGAAGCCCGTGCCCGACCGCAGGCGGCGCAAGAAGGCGGCGGTAGCCTCTGAACAGGCGCCGCTCTTCTCCCTGGAGGCGTAACGATGCCGAAGCGAGATCAGACGTCGTTCGAGGAGCTCTACCGCAAGCTGGAGGAGAGCGTCGCCAAGCTGGAGAAGGGCGGCCTCTCGCTCGAGGATTCGATCGAGCTCTACGAGGAGGGGATGGGGCTGGCCAAGCGCTGCCAGACGTTGCTCGATAACGCCGAGCAGCGCATCACCAAGCTGCGCGAGTCCTTCGAACAGGCGACGCCACCGGAGGAGGCGGCGGAGGCGGCCACGGAGTGACGCGCAGTATCCTCCCGAACATGGCCTCAGCGGAGCGCCCGGCGCAAGCCACCGCAGCGGAGCTGCTGCCGCCACGCATGGCCGGACTCCTGAGCTGGCCGTCGGCGGCGGCGATCGCGGCGGTCGGCTTTGCCGCGCTCCTCATCGCCTACAACAACGTCCTGTACGTGAAGCTCGCCTGGGCGTTTCCGTCGCCCTGGATTCTCTACCCGCGAGCAGTCCTGCTGCCGGCGCTCGCTCTGTTCTGGGCGCTGCGCGTCCGCCGGCTCTCATGGCGCGAGCTCGGCCTCGCCGGCGACCGTGGGCTCAGTGGCGCCGCATCGGGATTGGCGGCGGCCGTGGTGGCGGCGGCGCCGGTCGCCCTCTTTCTCGTCGTCGCCTCGCAGCTCTTCGGGAGCGCGTTCGCCTTCCGCAACATCGACGGTGTGTCGGACGATCTGGGCTATGCGCTGTTCTGGGCCTTCGTCCTCTATCCGCTGCATACAGTAATCTTCGAAGAGGTGCTCTTCCGCGGCGTGCTCCAGGGGCTCGCTACGCGGGCGTTCGGTGCCGGCTGGGGCATCGTGCTCCCCGCGGGGGCGTTCGCGCTCTGGCACCCGATGGTGAACTATCAGGTGCTGGGCGAAGCGCGCATCGCGGAGCACGCGCCGCTCTTCGCCGGCGGCGTGGTGCTCGCGCTGGCCGGGATCTTCCTCGGCGGCCTCGTCATGGGCGCGATGCGCCACTACACCAACAGCCTGCTCGCGCCGATCGTCTTCCACTGGGCGTTCCTCGTCTCTCTCGGGGGCGTCCTGTTCCTGCTCGCGCAGTGAGGTTCGTGAGGTAAGGGAGTGAGCGTAGGCGAAGAGTTCGCCGTCGTCAACGGCGCACGCCTATGGACGGCCCGCCATGGCAGCGGTCCGCCGCTCGTGCTGCTGCACGGCGGACCCGGCATGTGGGACTACTTCGATGAGCTCACGCCGTTGATCGACGGCGTGGTCGAAGTGCACCGCTATGATCAGCGCGGCAGCGGCCGGTCGCAGCGAGTTGAGCCCTACGATGTCTCCACGTTCGTCGCCGATCTCGAAGCCCTGCGCGTCCGCTGGGGCCATGAGCGCTGGATCGTCGCCGGGCACTCCTGGGGCGCGTCGCTCATGCTCGCCTACGCTGTGGAGCACCCCGGACGAGTGAGCGCGCTGATTCAGATATCCGGAACTGGCGTCGTCGACGACTGGCGGGACGAGTACCACGCCAATGCTGATGCGCGGCGATCGCAGGAACAGCGTGGCCGGCTAGCGGAGCTGCGCGCGAGACTCAAAGCCGGCGGCGCATGGGAGCCCGAGCTGGATCGGGAGTACTGCGCTCTCACATGGATGGCGGACTTCGTCGAACGCGAGCGCGCGCTTCCCCTGGCCAAGCGGCTGCTGCGATCGTACGGACCGAACTATGACGTGAACGACCGGGTGGGCGCGGATCTCAAACGGCTGCACGGAGACGCCGCCTACCGCGCCCGCGTCGCCAGGATCGATCAGCCTGTTCTCGTCATCCACGGGGAGGGCGATCCCCGCCCGGTCCGGCTGGCGGAACGGCTTGCCGCTTCGCTGCCCAATGCTCACCTCGCGGTCATTCCGAACGCCGGTCACCTTCCCTGGATCGAACAGCCGTCGAGCACGCGCGACGCGCTCCGCCGGTTTCTCGCCGCTGTCACTGCCGGAACCACGAGCGTAGCGACATGAAGGCCGACCTCCACTCCCACACGCACTTCTCCCGCGACGCTCTCACGTCAGTCGAGACCTTCGTGCGCCGGTACGAAGCGGCGGGCATCGACGTCGTTGCCGTGAGCGACCACAACAACGTCGACGGCGCGCTCGCGGTGCGCGAGAGCGCGCCCTTCTCCGTCATCCTCGCCGAGGAGATCCGCTCTACCGAGGGCGAGATCATCGGCCTCTTCCTGCAGGAGACGGTGCCCAAGGGGCTGACGCCGGAGGACACTGTGCGCGCGATTAAGGAGCAGGCGGGGCTCGTGCTCGTCCCCCATCCGTTCGACCGGGTGCGCCGCTCGCCGCTGCGCGAGCAGGCGCTCCTGCGCATCCTGCAGGACGTCGACATCATCGAGGTGTTCAACGCGCGCACGACGTTCGGCGCGGACGACGAGCGCGCCCGCCGCTTCGCCGAAGAGCACGGCAAGCCGATGAGCGCCGCGACTGACGCCCACACGCCGTGGGAGATCGGCCTGGCGTGGACGGAGATGCCCCCGTTCGAGGGGCCGGGCGACTTCCTCGCCGCGCTCGGCAAGGGGAAGGTGGTGGGCCGGCGCTCGTTCGTCGGCTTCCATATGCTCAGCACCTGGGCGAAGATCAGATGGCGGCTCCACCTGGGCCGCCGGGTGGCAAGGTAGACGTTTCAGTGGAGGGCGCGATGGGTGATGCAGGTGTCCAGCAGTTGCTCCATCTGATGGATGAGGCCTTCGAAGGGAACGGCGACCACTCGCTGCTCGCCAACCTGCGCTCCGTGCGCGAGGACGACTGGCTCTGGGTGCCGCCGGGCGGCGCCCGAACCATCTTCGACCTCGTCCGGCATGTGGGCGAGTGCAAGTACGTCTATGCCAATCACGCCTTTGGCGACGCTTCCATGCGCTGGGACCGGCGTGGCACCGTCCCTTCCGTCGACCGCGACACGTCGATGGCGGCGGCTATCGAGTGGCTCCAGAGCGGGCAACGCGGCCTCAGGGAGGATGTCGCGGCGCTTCCGGATGATGGCGAACTGCTCCGGCCGCGTCGCGCGAACTGGGGGCGGAGCTACGAGACGCGCTGGCTGATCAACGTGATGATCCAGCACGACCTGTACCACGCCGGCGAGATCAACCACATCCGCGCGCTGAAGCAGAACAACGATCGTTCGCCTTGGGATCAGGCGTGAGATGACCCTGCGCATCGGCTGGTTCTCCACCGGAGGCGGGCCGGACTCCCAGCGGCAGCGCCTGCTCACAGCGACGGTCAAGGCCATCCGCGATGGAGCGCTGGACGCAGAGATCGCCTTCGTCTTCTGCAA
>JADFNZ010000104.1 GCA_022563135.1 Chloroflexota bacterium
GATGGAGATCTTTGATATAGGCGTCCAAAAACCAATGTGGCAGAAGCTCCAACTGAGCAAAGCCTCATCAGTATGGGTTCCACCCGAGTCAAAGTACAACGTTCCTCACTCACCTGTCAAGCAGCCAGTGGCACCCAGGCGACAGCTCGATCTGTTTGACTGAGGGCACGAAAATCCGAACGAGGTGAATTATGATCGAGACACTCGAAGTTAAAGGATTTCAAGAACACCAGCTCGACGATAATGGTCTCGGGATCTACATCGGGCGGATCCCAGAGGAGTTGAATCTGTCGGGCGAGACATTTGAGTGGGTTTGGGAATCCCAGCCCGAGGAATATTCCGTGGTCATGATCCACGGACGAGCCGTTAAGATTCCCCGCAGGCAAAAGGCCTATGGCTTCGACTATAGGTTTTCCGGCATGAATGCAGAGGCTGATCCGGTACCCCCTTATCTGGAACCGTTTCTCTACTGGTCCCGAGAGAACATCGACGATCGTTTCAACGGCCTCCTCGTCAACTGGTACGATGGCAGTCTCGGCCACTACATCGGCCCTCACCACGATGACAAGAGGCAACTAGTCATTGGATCGCCCATCGCCACCATTTCCCTTGGAGAAGAGCGTATTTTCAGAATGAGTCGGGGCAAGAAGGAGACCAGGCAGACAAAGGATTTTCTGGCCGACCCCGGCAGCGTGATTGTACTTCCATGGGAGACCAACCTGGTCTGGAAACACAGTGTGCCGAAGTTCTCCCGGTACAAGGGCAGACGGATCTCAATTACCCTTCGAGGCTTTGAGGCATAAGAGATCAGCCTGCAGTGCAGTTGCTTCGACGTTGGCGATCTTGATCGCCAGATCGACGGCGTCGCAGCCGCCGAGCGCGAGGTGCCCGTCACGCGTCAGCTCCGCCGTTCGCGGGAAGATCGGCGCAAGCGCGGGGTCTAGCTCCGGCATGATGGGGACAGTATATCGCGTCTACGGCCTGCGTCAGCAGCGCCTGCGTCCGCTGTCTCCGTTCGCGTATGCTAGACGAACGATGAGCTGGTTCGATACGGCGCGGTTCGGTCTGTTTGTGCACTGGTCGCATAGCAGCCAGCAGGGGATCGAGCTGTCGTGGCCGCTCGTGGGCGGCAACTTCGCGCTGCCGCTCTGCTCCGACGTGACGGTCGACGACTACCACGCGACCGCGGAGACGTTCGACCCGCAGGCCTGGGACGCTCGCGAGCTGGCCCGCATGGCGAAGCGGCTCGGCATGCAGTACGCGGTGATCACAGCGAAGCACCACGACGGCTATGCGATGTTCCACACCGCGCAGTCGGACTTTTCGATCGAGCGCTCGCCGTTCGGGCGCGACATCGTGCGCGAGTTCGTGGACGCCATGCGCGACGAAGGGCTGCGCGCCGGCGTCTACTTCTCGCTGATCGACTGGCGCCATCCCGACTACCCCGCGTTCACCGAGGCCGACAAGCCGTACGCCTTCGGTAAGTGGCGTCAGCCCTCGCCCGAGCAGTGGGCGCGCTACACGGAGTTCATGTTCGGGCAGGTGCGCGAGCTGCTGACCGCCTACGGCAAGATCGACCTGATCTGGTTCGACGGCGGCTGGGAGCGCACCGCCGACCAGTGGCGGTCCCGCGAGCTCGCCGAGCTGATCCGCTCGCTCCAGCCCGACATCCTGATCAACGACCGTCTCCCCGGCGTTGGCGACTTCGAGACACCGGAGCAGCTCGTCCCGGCCCAACCGCCGGACCGTCCGTGGGAAACGTGCATGACGATGAACGAGAGCTGGGGTTACAACGCCGCCGACGCGCAGTGGAAGTCGTCGCGGCGGCTCATCCACACGCTCTGCGAAGTGGCCGGCCGCGGCGGCAATCTGCTGCTCAACGTCGGGCCGATGGGCGACGGCCGCCTGCAGCCGGAGGCGCTCGAACGGCTGGGGGATGTCGAACGGTGGATGGCCGCCAACAAGGAGAGCATCGTCGGCACGGAGCCCGGACTGGAGCCGTGGCAGTGCTACGGGCCTTCGACGCGCAAAGGCACTACGGTCTTCTACGTCCATCTGCTGATGCGCCCCTACGAGACGGTCTCCGTGCGCGGTGTCCCGATCAAGCGCCTCCGCTCCGTACGCGCGCTCTCGACGGGTGAGGAGCTGGCGTTCGAGACGCGCTCCGGCATCATCGAATCGCTCGGCCCGGATCCGCTTGGCGAAGCGACGGTCCGCGTGCCCGCGAACGCGATCGACGAGTACGCGACCGTGCTCGCGCTGGAGTTCGCGGAAGCGGCGGGGTAGGACTGGCTAGCGGGCGACTTCAGAGATGGAGCGCGGCATCATCAGGATGCCGATGCCCCAGGCAAGGGCCGCAGCGACGAGCGCAGGGCCGGCGAGCCAGAATACGACCGCCGGCAACAACGAGGAAGCTGCCACCCAGCCGGAGGCCATCGAGAAGGCCGCTGCCGTCATGAGCAGGGCGAGAGCGGTACCCGGGTGTCTCTGGATAATGCCAACGGCATACCACGCGACAGCGTAGGGAGCGAAGAACGCAACCGTCAGCAGAGATAGAGGCAGGTTTCCGATACCGAGCCCGTCAAAAATCGTAACATGGAAGAAGAGGGCCGCCAGGCTGCCGGCAGCACAGGTGAGCAGAACCAGACTGTGGCTGGCCGAGCAGAGGCCGAGGCTCACGATTCGTCTGAAACGTCTCATGCTTGCTTGCAGTTTAGCTCCACGAAACCAATCTGGCCACTCGCAGAGTTCCTTCTCTCGCGTGCGGGAGGGGCCGGCGTAGAGGCGCTACACCGCCTCTACGCGTCGCTCGTCGCCCTCGCCCTCCGACCGCACTTTGCCTTCGCCCTCCAGCTTGGCGAGGTGGGAGATGATCTGCCCGGTCGCCATGCCAAGCAGCCGCTTGTCCAGCTCCGGGTAGACCGCCCGCACGATGCGCTTCACCGTGTCGCGACCTTCCCGGACGAGCGCCAGGATCTGCTCGTCGCGCTCGCGGCGGTGGTCGATCAGCTCCTGCAGCTTGCGGTTCGGCTCCCGCACGACCGGCCCGTGGCCGCAGCACATCACGTCGGCCTCGAGCGTCTGCATCTTCTTGAGCGACTCGACGTACTGCGCCATGTCGCCGTGGGGCGGTGGCGGGATGGCCGTGGTGCCGACGCCGAGCACGTTGTCGCCGGCGAAGAGCACCCTGCCCTGCTCCAGGAACGGCGAGATGTGGCCCGCGGTGTGGCCGGGCGTGTGCACCATGCGCAGCGTCAGCCCGCCGATCGATAGCGTGTCGCCGTCCGAGACCGTCTCGTCGGGCGCGCCCTTGGCCGATTCCTCGCGAAACTGGAGTGTGCCGTCGCGCCACTCCTTGCGTTCGGGCGGCGTCTCCACGTCGGCGGGCAGCTCGCCGGTCGCGGCCCGCGCCAGCAACGGCGCCTCGTCCTCGTGCATGACGATGCGCGCGCCGGTCGCCTCGCGCAGCCGGTTGGCGCCGCTCGCGTGGTCGAAGTGGTGGTGGGTGATAACGATGTAGCGCAGCTTTAGCCCGGCGAACGGCTTCAGCATCTCCAGCCGGCCCGAGATCGACTGCTCGTCCGAGAAGCCTGCGTCGATCAGCGCGCCTTCGTCGCCGTCGATCACGAGGTGGACGTTGGGCGGGTACGGCTGCGGGAACCAGTCGATCTTGACGTCGAGGCTGTGGACGTGCGGCACAATTTCCATACGGTGTGCGTGATAGTAACAGGCGCACGCGAGCGTTGTCCACCAGTTCGTACCGGCAATGCGCGCAGGGCTAAAGCGCTAGAGGTACGGTGCCCGCATCGCTTACACTCACACTCACGGTGGAGATTAACGTTCGCCCGGCCACCGAGAGCATCCTGAGGCTGCCGAAAGACGACCTCCCGCGGCTCCGGCGCGCGCTGCTTTCGTGGCACCGGCGGCATGCGCTGCAGGCGCCGTGGCGCACCTCCGGCGATGCGTACCATGCGCTGGTCGCCGCGGTGATGGCGCAGCAGACGCAGATGTCGCGCGTGCTGCCGAAGTTCGACCAGTTCGTCGCCGCGTTCCCTAACGTCGAGTCGCTCGCCCGCGCCCGCACGGCCCGTGTGCTGCGCGCATGGGAGGGGCTCGGCTACAACCTGCGCGCCTTACGCCTTCACCGCGCCGCGAAGCGGATCGCTCGCGCGGGCGGCTTCCCGCGCACGGCGGCGGAGCTGCAACAGATCGAGGGCATCGGGCCGTTCACGGCGGCGATCGTGGCGTCGTTCTCCTTCGGCGAACGCGTCGCTGCGGTCGATACGAACGTCCTGCGCGTCGTCGCTCGCTGCGTCCTCGGCGAGCACCGTCAGGCGCATCCGAATGCAGATCTCACGCGCGCGGCGCAGGAGCTCGTCGCGCCCAGAGCGCCCGGTCGCTGGAACCAGGCGATGATGGACCTGGGCGCGAAGGTCTGCACGCCGGGGACGCCGCGCTGCGACGCCTGCCCGCTCGCGCGTTGGTGTCGCGCTCGACCGCTGTTCGAGCGCGAGGGCGCTCGGGTGGCCGAACGCCGCGCTCCTTACCGAACGCAGGAGCCGTACCACGGGTCGCGCCGCTACTACCGCGGCCGTATCGTGCAGGCGCTGCGTGAGCTCCCGCCGGGCGCGTCGCTGTCGCCGCGGGAGCTGCTCGCGCGGCTGCCCGAACGCGACGGCATCGACGCGGCCAAGCTGCGCGGGCTGGTCGACGCGCTCCGTCGCGATGGGCTCGTCCGCGTCCTCGCGAGTGGGCGGCTGCGGCTGCCGTAGCTATACTGAACCGGCAAGTTCGCACCAACGCGCTGAAAGGGGTGGAGATGGAAGTACACGAAGAGGACACGCTGCGACTCGTGAAGGAGGGGCCGCTGGGCTCCTTCGGCAACAACGCCTATCTGATCCAGGACAGCCAGTCCGGCGACGCGATCGTCGTCGACGCGCCGACGGACGGGGAGAAGCTGCTCGCGGCGCTCGGCGACGGCCGCGTCACGCGCATCGTCGTCACACATCGCCATCCCGACCACTGGATGAGCATCGACACGCTCAAGGCCGCGACGGGCGCGCCGGTCGCCTGCCACGAGGGCGACCGCGAGCCCTACGCCGCGAAGGTAGACGAGACGCTGGCGGACGGAGAGGAGATCCAGGTCGGCGCGCTGCTCGTGCGGGTGATCCACACGCCGGGGCACACGCCTGGGAGCATCTGCTTGCTCGTCGGCGGCC
>JADFNZ010000004.1 GCA_022563135.1 Chloroflexota bacterium
CAATTCGGTCAACTCCCGGCGCAGGGTTCTGTTGCCGGGATCGCGAGTCAGTTGGGCGCGCACCTCGATCAGGCGCGTTGCCGAGCGTGTCAGTTGGCGGCTTCTGTCGAGGTGTCGGGCCGCCCGTTTTTCGCCCCCCAGATTGCGGTACGCCTGGCTGAGTTTGTAGTGGGCTTCCTTGTTGAACGGCTGGGCTGCGACGACGCTTTTCAAGTCGTCGACGGCGGGCAGAAACCTGCCTGCGTCAAGATGCAGAATGCCGCGCAGAAATTGCGCTCTGGGAGACGAGGGGGTCTCGGCAAGAATGCTCTCCACGACTTGCAGGGCCCTTGATGGCTTTCCCTCGAGGCGCAGCAGATAGACTTCTTTCATCCTCAGCGAGATTGTGCGTTCTGTTTTGCCGAGCGCGTTCAGTTCCCCGCGCGCGTCGGAGAGATCGCCGATTGCGATCAATTGTCCGAGCAGCGCTTCGCGACTGCGAAGAGTTTGCTCGGGTGAGAGTTTTCGTCGAAGCGCCTCACGATAAGCCGCAACCGCTTCCGGCGAGTCTTTCGCGGTTTGATGGATCTGCCCCATCATCTGCCAGGGAAACGGGTCGTCGGGGGCGATCTTCGCCAGGCGGCGGGATTGCTCCAGTGCCGCTTCGGTTTGCCCGAGTCGCAGTTTAATTGGAATGGACAACCGCAACACCCGGGCAGATTCCTGCCCCTTTCGGTCTGCGGCGTTCAAGGCAAGATTCGCGAGGAACAGAGCCCCCGCCTGATGCGCTTCTTCGGCCCGGGTGCCGACGCGACCCCACTCTCACTAAGCGAGGCGCTCGAGATGGTCGACGACGCAAGGGCCTGCTGTGACTGGCTTGTCCACGCAAACGATGAGCTGCTGGCAACCACTCGCGAAGAGCACATCGCCAGCCAGGGAGGACAGGAGAGCATAGGAACGGCGCTGGCCAGGGTCACTCTCCACACCTGGTTCCACGCCGGCGAGATCAACGCCATCCGCCAGATGCTCGGCCACCAACCGATCGACTTCGTTGGCCAACTGATCGGCAACCTAGAGTGGCGGAGCGAAGCTGAAGGCTAGCGTCGCGTTTCGGGCGGCCGGTACCTGTCCTACCTTGACTGCCTCAAGAAACGCGTGTTAGCATCATTGGTAGAAAAGGAGGTGATGCGGATGCATGCTAAACGTTGCGATGGCTTAAGGCCTCGCGCTATCCGCGACTCCTTGGAGGTGTACTCCTCTTAGGCGTCGGTCCTCCGAATAGGAGGATGTGCTAGTGCCTTGGGCCTAGCGACTCGCGCCACCCCGGCATTCCGTCGGGGTGGCGCTTTTTCGCCCCGCGTGGCATGATCGGCGCGCCATGAGCGAACGCCTCGACCTCGACCGCCTCCAGTCGCTTCTGCGCACGGAGTACCTCGGTCGCACCGTCTGCTACCACGAATCGACCGGCTCTACGATGGACGTCGCCCGTGCCGAGGCGGATGCCGGCGCCGCCGAGGGCGCGATCGCCCTCACCGAGGAACAGACTGCCGGCCGCGGGCGTCACGGTCGCGCATGGGTGTCTCCGCGCGGCGTCAACGTCTACGTCACGCTACTGCTGAGGCCGGCGCTGGACCAGATGCGCCACCTCGCTGTGATCGCACCCCTCGCCGTCTGTCAGGCGATCGAGGAGACGACGGCGCTGCTCCCTCGCATCAAGTGGCCGAACGATGTGCTGATCGAGGGCAAGAAGGTCTGCGGCATCCTGGCGGAGTCCGAGCTTGAGGGCGCTCACGTGCGATTCGCGCTCGTCGGGATCGGCATCAACGTCAACCTGGACATGGCGCGCTATCCGGAGATCAGCGAGATCGCGACGAGCTTGCGGTCGGCGCTGCGGCGGGAGGTGGCGCGGGAGGAGGTGCTCGCCGCGACGCTCAACCACTTCGAAAAGCTCTACCACGCGGCAGGACGCGGCGAGGTGGTGTCGACGGGCTGGAAGCAGCGCCTCGACACGCTCGGCAAGACGATTCGCGTCGAGGCGGCCGGGCATGTCGAGGAGGGCGTCGTGGTCGACGCCGACTCCGACGGCGCGCTCATCCTCCGCCGCGACGACGGCAGCCACATCCGCATCGACGCGGGCGAGGCGACGCTGCGGGAGGGCTAACCGGCCTCCCGCACCACAACAACGGCCAGATTCTTCGCCGCTCCGACGAGCCTACGATGCGTCGCTAGCGTCTGGCGCCGGCGGTGCGCCGCCGTTACCGCCGCCTGCCGCTCGCTGACCCATAAACGCCTGGATCAGATCGATCGGCACCGGAAAGATGATGGTGCTGTTGCGCTCCGTCGCTACTTCGGAGAGCGTCTGCAAGAAGCGAAGCTGCAGAGACGCGGGGTCCGCCGCCATGATGCGGCCCGCTTTCGCCAGCTGCTCGGCCGCCTGAAACTCACCGTCCGCATGGATAATCTTCGCGCGGCGCTCGCGCTCTGCCTCGGCCTGCCGCGCCATCGCGCGCTGCATCTGCTGGGGGAGCTCCAAGTCTTTCAACTCAACCACGGTCACCTTCACGCCCCAGGGCTCCGTCTGCTCGTCGATGATCTGCTGGAGCCGCTGGTTGATCTGCTCCCGCGATGAGAGCAGCTCGTCCAGCTCCGACTCGCCGAGCACGCTGCGCAGCGTCGTTTGGGCGATCTGAGATGTCGCGCGGATGTGGTCGGTGACGTTGACGACGGCGTCCTCAGGATTCAGCACGTGGAAGTAGATCACGGCGTTCACGCGCACCGTCACGTTGTCTTTCGTGATCGCCTCCTGGCTCGGCACGTCCATCGTGATCGTGCGCAAGTCCACCTTCACCATCCGTTCGATGATCGGGATGATGATGAAGAGCCCCGGCCCGCGCGCGCCCTGCAACCGCCCGAGGCGGAAGATGACCCCCCGTTCGTACTCCTGTACGATCCGGATCGCAAACGGAGCGAGCGGGATCAGCAGCACGTATCCGAGACCCGTCAGGAGCGCTGAGATGATTCTCGACATTGGTATCCCTACCTTTCTTGTTCGCCGTTGCCTGCGGGTTCGTCAGCGTCGGCTTCGGCCTTCTTTACGGTCAGCCTCAGACCTTCGACCCGCGTTATCGTGACGTTCTCTCCGTCCTCTATCGGGGCGCCCTCCACCGTCGCCTGCCAGCGCGCGCCCTGATAGAAGACGATACCCCCTGGATCTAGCCGCGAACGGGCGACCGCCTGCGACCCCACCATCGCCGACGCTCCCATGTACACCGGCGCGCGGCGCGAACGCAAGAGGGCGCTCATCACCATGATGAAGAAGGCGGCGAGCACCGCAGCGATGCTGTATAACAGCCAGGGGTTCACTTGAAACTCCGGATTGCTCGTGCTCGTGAGGAACAGTCCGCCTAAAACAAGAGACACTGCTCCGCTGATGCCTAAGACGCCGAATCCGGAGACGAAGATCTCCGCCGCGAAGAGAGCAAAGGCGAGCCCGATCAGCGCCACCGCCGCCCAGTTCACGGGGAGCGTGCCCAGCGCGAAGAAGCCCACCACCAGCGCGATCACGCCGAAAATGCCCGGGAAGAGCAGCCCTGGGTTCAGCAGCTCGATGAAGAGCGCCGTTGCGCCCAGGCTGAGCAGGAGGAAGGCGATGTTCGGATCGGCGATGAGGGCGAGGAAGCGTTCGACGATCGTGCGGTTGTTGAACACGATCTCCTCCGGCGTGACGTCGAGATCGAGCGTGACCGGCCGCTCCTCCTCGCCGACGAACACGGTGCGGCCATCCGCGATTTCGAGAAGCTCCTCGAGCGTGCGCGCCTCGAAGTTGACCACGCAGCGCCGCTCGCCCGCCTCGTCGACGATGCACTCGTCGATCGCCTCGTAGGAGTTGAGCGCAACGGCCTCACGGACGGCGCGCTCTGCCCATTCCGCATTGCGCCCGCGCTGCTCGGCGATGCCGGTGATCAGCGCGGCGAGGTCGTTCGTGATCTTCTCGCCCAGCGTCCCTTCGATATCTTCCCCGCCCGCGCCGACCGCGCTCGCCGCGCCGATCCGCGTGTTCGGCGCCATCACCGCGACGTGCCCGGCCATGGTGATAAATGTGCCGGCGGAAGCCGCCTGGGCGCCGGAGGGCCAGACATACACGATCACCGGCACCTCCGATGCGTTGATCCGCTTCACGATCTTCTCCATCGACGTGACGAGGCCGCCCGGCGTATCGAGGCGGAGGACGACGGCGCGCGCATCTGTGTCCTCCGCCTCGTCAATCCCGCGGTCGATGTAGCCCACCATGACCGGATTGACGACGCCGTCGTAGGTGAGGATGTGCACGGCGTTCGGCGTGTCGATAGAGGGCGCGCAGGCCGCCGCGATGCCGAGGAGCAGCAACGCGCCCGCCAGCGCCAACCTGCCGCGGCGTCCCGGCATCGCAGGAGGAAGAGCGCGCCGGACGTGTTGGAGCCACGTCGATTTCAGCAGCCCGAATGCCATAGGGCATCAACTCCTCGACCCATTGTCGCACGAGGGTTGCGCCATAGCCAGGCGCGGCCGGAGTGACGGCTGGGGCAGCGGTTAGCCGCGGAGTAGTGGCGTCCGCTCGCGAATGCGCACCAGCGCCGTTTGAAACGCGGGCGCGCCCATGCCACCGGTCTGACTCATTAGCCGGTGGAGGAGCAGCGCCAGCGCCAAGCCGATGAGCGCCAGCAAGCCGCCAGCGAGGCCATCGATGATGTAGTGGTTCGCCGTCAGGACGATGCTCGTGAACATCGCGAGCGGCATGAAGAAGCCGACGAATCGCATCAGCCTGCTTGTGGCCGTGTGCACGAGGCCGATGCCGACGAGCAGGTTCCAGCCGAAGTGGAGGCTGGGCATGGCGGCATACTGGTTGACGAACGCGGGCGGCTGCAGCACCTGGTGGGCCACCGAGTTTAGGGCGACCGTGTCTACGAAACCGACCGACGCGTCGAGAAGCCGCGGCGGCGCGAGAGGGAACATCACGAAGACGACCAGACCGATCGCGCCGGAGATGACGAACGCGTTACGGTAGACATGGTAGCTGTCGCGGTTCGTGAGGAAGAGCCACACCCCTGCCAGGGCGATGAACGGCCAGTGCCCCCAGACGTAGATCCAGTTCATCAGCACGATGAAGAAGTCGAAATCGAGCACCTGACGTTGAAGATGGGGCTCCCAGAAGATCCCCAACGCCCGCTCCACCTCAATGACTTGAGCGGCGTTCTGAAACGCCTGTGTCTGCCCTTCCGCGACGGCGCGCACCGCGAAATACGCGGCAAACGCCACGCCGAGGATCGCGATCTCCTTGAAGAGTTGCCGGGGTGTCGAATGCGATCGCGGGAGGACGAGACGGACAATGAGGAGGACTCCGAGGGCGATCACGCCCCAGCGGAGCCAGACGAGCACATCAAAGGGCATAGGCTACTCCCCTGCGACTACCCGTATCGCATCGTCGACGACTGCGACGATGCGGTCAATTTGCGCCTCGGTCGTCACGAGCGGTGGCGCCAGTAATATACTATCACCTTTCACCCGCGTAATGACCCCCTGTTCTCGCATTTCCCGAAGCACGCGCCCTCCCATGTTCTGCTTCGGGTCATAGGACGCTCCGGTATCTTTATCGGCCGTGAGCTCGACGGCCGCGAGTAATCCGAGCCCACGGACGTCGCCGACGTGAGAGAGGTCGGCGAGCGGGCGCAGGCCGCGCTGCAGCCGCTCTCCCATCGCGGCGGCGCGCTCGACCAGGCCTTCGTCCTCGATGATCTGCAGGTTTCGCAGCGCGACGGCGCAGGCCGTTGGATGGCCCGAGTTCGTGTAGCCGTGCATGAACTTGGCCTCGCGCGGCGAGGAGAGCATCGCTTCATGGATGCGATCGGACACGATGAATGCCGCCAGCGGAATATAGGCGCTCGTGATCGCCTTTGCCACGGCCATGATGTCCGGCTGCACGTGCCAGTGTTCCAGCGCGAACCAACGGCCCGTGCGGCCGAATCCGGTGATCACCTCGTCGGCGATCAGCAGCACGTCGTTCCGGTCGCAGATCTCGCGCAGCCGTGGCCAGTAGCCGGGCGTGGGCGGAATCACCCCGCCCGCGCCGTGCACGGGCTCCGCGATGACCGCCGCCACCGTCTCCGCGCCTTCGTCCTGGATCGCCCGCTCGATATCGTCGGCGCAGGCCAGGTTGCAATCATCCGCGCCCGAACAGTGGCCGCAGCGATAGGGATAGCAGGTCGCCGCCCGCGCGAACCCGCCCGCCAGGGGACCGAACCCTTTGTGGAACGCCGGAAGACCGGTCGCCGCCGTCGCGCCCAGCGTTCCGCCGTGGTAGGCCTCGCGACGAGCGACGATCGTCACCTTGTCCGGCTTGCCTTGGAGGTGCCAGAAAAAGCGCGCGATCTTGAACGCCCCCTCGACCGCCTCGGAGCCGCTGTTGCAGAAGAAGACTGCCCGCATGTTGGGATAGACCATGGCGACGAGCCGCTGAGCGAGCTCGATCGACGGGGCGTTCGCGTAGCCGGTGTAGGAGTTGGCGAACGCCAGCTCCTCCATCTGGCGGGCGGCCACCTCCGCGAGCTCCTTTCGCCCATGGCCGACCGCGACGTTCCACAGGCTCGATAGGCCGTCGATGTACTCCCGGCCCTCGGCGTCCCAGAGCAGCGCCCCTTCGCCGCGCACAAAGAGCACCGCCTCTTCGTGATCGCGCACGTGGTACTGCGGGTGAAGCTGGTTCTCTAGGTCCGCCTTGCGCAGGCGCGCCGCCTCCTGCCTATCCATGGCAACGGCCCTCGTTCGGCGCTGAGGCGGCGGTCGCGGCGATTGTTCTCCGCGGCAAGAGAGGCGAGCGGCGGAGCGGGAAGGATAGCGGGATGCGGAATCGATCTGGCGAATGGCGGGGAGCAACCATCGATCGCGCCTAGTATAGCAGATAGCAGTACGAACGTTGTTTGCGCGGTGCGCCGGCCATACTTATCAGGGATAACCCTTTCATTTCGCGGGACTTTGGCCGATACATTCCTCAGGGACACATGGAGATGCCATCTACCTTTCAGCATAAGTCTGCCGACGTGGCGAGCGACGCCGGCCGCCCTCACTCGGACGGCGGGGCGCCGGACGAGCTCGCACGGATTGAGCAGGAATCGAGCGAGCAGATGCGCCGGAGCCAGCGGGCGCACCGGATCAGTCTGCTCCTGGGCGTCAGTCTGGGACTGGTGCTGATCACGTGGGCCCTGATCGCACCGCGCCTGGGTGATCGTGGGCAGCTCACGTTCGGCTTACTCGTCGCCTTCGAGGCGACCGCCATGGGCTTCATCTTGGCGATGTACAGCCGGCAGACCTACGTACGAACGGCGGAGCGCAATTTCGACCGGCTGCGCGGCCTGGCCGGGCGGCTCCGCGAAGCGTCAATACGAGACTCCCTCACCGGCCTCTACAACCACGGCCACTTCTTGAGCGCGCTGGAGGAGCAGATTAGCCGAGCGCGGGCCACGGAGCACACCTTTTCTGTCGCCATTCTCGATTTGGATGAGTTCAAAAGCGTCAACGACCGCCACGGCCACCTGGTCGGGAATCAGACGCTTAAGCTCATTGCTGCCGCGATTCAGGAGCACGTGCGCGAGCAAGACCTTGTTGCGCGCTACGGCGGCGACGAGTTCTGCCTCATCCTACCTGACACGGATGAGGCCGGTGCGGAAGCGCTGGTCCAAGAGCTGCGCGCGGCCGTCGGCGAACTCTCGGGCCGGCTGGAGGCCGCCGGTGGCCTCATCACGTTCGGCAGCGGCGTCGCAAGCTTCCCGGAGGACGGCACCAACGTCCATGCTCTGATCGCGGCCGCGGATGCACGGCTCTACAGAGAAAAGCAACGAAGCAGACTCCTGCGGGCGGAAGCTGGCGATGCGCTGGTGCAGGAGCTCTTCCACCGCATTGGAGAGGTCGTCTCCCGTTCCAGCGATCCGTCGGAGCGGTTGAGCAGCCTGACTGAGGTCGTCTGCGAATCGCTCAACCTGCGAGGCGCCATACTCTACTCGCATGAGGAGGAGCGGCTCAAGCACATAGCGCGCTTCTTCTCGGATCAGGAGCTGGAGCAGGCGCTCATGGGCGTCATTGCCCAAGGGCCCGTTCGCGCGGACGAGTTGCTGGGCAAAGAGGCGATAGCGGAGAAGAGGGTGGTCACGGTTGAAGAGCTTACGGTGGAGAACGGGATTCCTGATCGCTTCGCCGGTGTACTGCCCCGCGACATGTGGTCTCAATGGACACCTATCTCCGTCGCAGACCATGCGCCGGCCGGCCTCCTCCTGATTGGCATGAAAGGTGAAGCGTCCCCGCCCGAGCCGGGGCTGGCAATAGCGCTTGGAAGGCTCATAGGCGTGGCCATCCAGAACAACATCGGCTCGCAGGCAGCCCAACAGCAACATGTACGCCTGCGAGCGCTCGCCGACATCGGCTCACTCCTGCTGAATTCCGGTTCGTTCGAGGAGCGGCTCCGGCAGGCGGCCCAACGCGTCGTGGATGTCGCAGGCTGCGATGCCGTCACGATTCTCACGCAAGACCCTAACGGCCAGAAGCCCATCCTCACGAGCACCTTCGCTCCGAACGCAGACGGGCTCGTGAAAGAATGGGAGCGGCATTTCCGGGAGCAGCCCGAACAGTTTCTCCAGCAGCTCAAGGAGGGCTCGGCCGCGCTCCGTGAGCCGCTCATCATCGACGAGCCGGCCGAGCATCCGATCATCCTCCCATTCTTGCAGGACGTGTACCGGCGCGGCGGCATCCGCTCGCTGCTCATCCTCCCTCTGCCATTCGAGCAGGAATCGCTCGGCGCGCTCGCCGTTCTCAGCACCAGAAGGGAAGCGTTCGACACGGACACCGTCGCCCTCTTTAGCACGATCGCCAGCCAGATCGCCAACAGCACGCAGGTGGCGATCCTGCTGCAAAAGGTAAGCGCCTCCTACGAACAGCTCCGCCAGAGCCACATCGACGCGATGCTCAGCCTCGCGGCCGTCGCGGAAGCGCGCGATCCGCTCACGGGCGGCCATCTGCACCGCCTCCGCGCCTACACCGAGGCCATCGCCAGGCGACTGGGACGGGATGAAAGCGAAGTGGCGACACTGGGCTATGCCGCCGTCGTCCACGACATCGGCAAGCTCCGGATCCCCGACGAGCTGGTGGCGAAGCCCGGCTCGCTCACGAAGGAGGAGTGGGACCTCATCCGTCTCCACCCGATCTATGGTGAGGAGGTGCTCGGTCAGAACGGCGCCTTCGAGGAGGCGCGACAGGTCGCCCGCTCCCACCATGAGCGTTGGGACGGCACCGGCTACCCTGACGGTCTCAGAGGGGACGAGATCCCATTCGGCGCCCGGCTCGTCAGCGTGGGAGACGTCTTCGACGCGCTCACCACCGACCGGCCGTACAAAGCGGCGTGGTCGATCGACGAAGCGGTGGCGTACATCCGGGACGAACGCGGCAGACAGTTCGCGCCTGAGATCGTCGACGCGTTCCTGGCGCTCGTGGATGACGGCACGCTCACGGCGATCGCGGGCGAAGGGGCGCTCACGCCTGACCGCTCCGTCGAAGGGGACGCCGAGCAGAAGGCCGCCTAGCATTCCACGCCCAGCGGCACAACTCCCAGAGACGCGCTCGCGAGAACAGCGGAGCCAGGAAGCCTGTACGCCGAGTTCTGTACCCCGACGAGAGTCGGGGCGGTGACCATCTATCTGGGCCCGCTGTTGCCAGCGGGCTCTAGCGGCCCACCCGAGGACGGGTCCGGGCGCCCCTGCCCACAAAGGGCGTGTCCTCCTATTTGGCCTTGCTCCAGGTGGGGTTTACCCGTCCGCCCCCATTACTGAGGGCGCCGGTGCGCTCTTACCGCACCATTTCACCCTTGCTCCCGGCCGCCCCGGCATGCCGGGGTGTTTCAGAGGCGTTGCCGCCTCGTTCGGCCGGGGGCGGTGTGTTTCTGTGGCACTCTCCGTCGGGTCGCCCCGCCCGGGTGTTACCCGGCACCACTGCCCGGTGGAGCTCGGACGTTCCTCTCCTTCCCCGACGAGTCGGAGAAGAAGCGGCCACCCGGCCTCCTGGCTCCACCGCAGTGTACCGACAGTTCGCCCGGCGGATCAACTGACGCGCCGCAGGACGAAGAGCCACGCGTCCATGCCGCGAACGACGAGCTGCAGCCGTCGCTCTACTTCGAGACCGCGCTGCCGGCGGACGAGGCGCTCCAACAGGCGGTGCTCCGATGTGAGCAGCGCGATTCGCCCACTGCCCCGAACGATCCGGTGCGACTCCCTAAGGACGCCCCGGTAGAGCTGCGAAAGGTCCGCGACGGCGTGGCGTCTTCCCCACGGCAGATTGCACGCCACGCCCGCGGCGGCGCCTCTGGCGATCGGAAGGCGCTGGGCATCCCAGCGCACTAGGACGGCCGAGACTCCGACGGAGCGCAGGTTGAGTCGAGCGGCCTCCAGCGCGTCGGCGGCATTGTCGCCACCGAGCGTTCGCAGACCAAGTCCTGCCGCCTCCGCGAGCACGGTTCCGCCGCCGCACATCGGGTCGATCAGCAGGCCGCCGTCAGGTGGCCGCGCCAGCCGCACGAGCGCCTGGGCCACCGTCGGCTTCAGCGCCGCGGGGAGGCTAACCGATCGGTACGTTCGCTGGCGCATCGCCTCGAACGAGAGCCGCAGAGCGATGATCGCCACCTGTCCGATGACCTGCAGCCAGAACTCGAACGCGGCACCTTCTTCCTGAAGGCGCCAGCGGCGGAGCCGCTTCTTGAGGCCATCTTCGCAGGCCCGTTGGGCATCCAAGCGCCGGAAAGTGTGGCGCCCGGTTCGCCGCGCAACGACGCGAAACGAGCGCGGCCGCTTCGGCGAGCCGCTGGTCGCCTCTCGAAACAGGCCGAGCGCCTCCTCCAGGTGCACGGCCTCAGAGGCGATCCGGCCGATCTGGGCAAGCCCTGCTCGCTGCGTCGATAGGCGCCGTTCTATCGCAACGACCGCAAAGAGGTCCTCAAGCAATCGCAGTTCCAGCATGGAGCTCGCCGATGCAGCGGCGCGGAAGAGTAACACACCAGCGCGCCGGTCGACGCGCGGCCAGACAGCGACCTTCCGCGCGCCCGGCAGCCGCTCTGCGATCTCCTCCCACGCCAGCTCCTCCAGCCCAGGAACGACGTGGGCCATGAACAGCGCCCCCTGCTGCGATCGGCGGGCGGCCATCACTGCGCCCGACGGTCCAGCGCCTCGTTCGCCAGCGCGTCCGCTACCCTGTTCTGCGCGCGTGGTATGTGCCGCACCTCGATGCGGGCAAAGCGGCTGCGCAGGGCCAGCAGGCGCTTGTAGAGGGGGAGCAGCCTCGGATTGCGCACCTTGTAGCGGCCAAAGAGCTGCCGCACGATCAGCTCAGAGTCCATGCGAAGCTCTACCTCGGTAGCGCCGAGGCCAAGCGCCGCCTCCAGAGCCGCGATTGCGCCTTGATACTCCGCCTGGTTGTTCGTCGCGCGGCCGATTGCGCGCATCGTGCGGTGGAGTTCGCGGCCGTCCTCGTCATAGACGACCGCGCCAAACGCGGCGGGCCCCGGGTTGCCACGGGAGGCGCCGTCCGCGTACGCGATAACGGCCTTGTGGGCGCTGGACGGCTCCATTACGGGCGCAGGATAACCTCTACACCCTCATCGCGCACCACTACGCGGTCTACCAGCTCCCGCAGCAGCAACTGCTTTTCCGCGATAGCTAAGCTCTTCCAGCCGTCCAGGAGCCGCGCCAGCTCCCGCGCCCGCTGCTTGGTCCGCTCGCTCGCATCAGCCTGCTCCTGAAGCCGCCGCTGGATCTCTTCGAGACCGTCCTCAAGCCTCAGCCGGTCTGAGGTGTTCGTGACGCTCAGCGTGTGGAGCTGCTCTCGCGTGATACGCCCCTTGGCCGCTGCGCTGATGATCTCGTCCAGCCTCCGGTCGAGCTGGCGCAGCCTGGTCTTGCCCTTCTTGATCGCCCCCTCCCGCTCCGCCCGCACGCCTTCATCGTTACCCGCCACGAGACGCAGCGCATCGGCATCGACGTTGGCGAGCCGCGTGTACACCTTCTCCTCGAGCTCCGCCGCGCGCTGCGTGTGGTAATCGCACATGCTCTGGTTGGTGCGCGATTCGCACTGGTAGTAGCGGTAGGAGGCCTTGCCTTCGCCGCCGCTCCGCCGCCGCCAGCTTTGGCGCCTGCTCACGCCGATCATCTTGTTGCCGCAGTGGCCGCATTGGACGAGTCCCGCCAGGAGAAAGGGCGAAGGTCGTCGCTGGGCATAGTTGTTCCGCCGCGCGTTGAGCCGGTCCTGCACCGCGCGAAAGTCGTCTGGGCCGACGAGCGCCGGGTGGCTGCCCGGCACACGCACGCCGAAGCGCGAGTAGGTGCCCAGGTAGACACGGTTGCGCAGGATGTCCCGAATGCTCACCATGCTCCAGTTGCCGCCCCGGCGCGTGCGCAGCCCCTCCTCATTGAGACGGCGGGCGATGAGCCGGATGCCAAGACCCTCGTGCAGATAGAGCCGGTAGATGTAGCGCACGACCACGGCCTCCTCCGGCACCAGCTCCAGCCGCCGCCGATTGCCCACCTTATAGCCGTACGGCGGCCGCCCCAGCACCTCCCCCTTCACCGCCTTGCGTCGCATCGCTGCGCGCACCCGTTCGCTGAGCCGGGCGCCGCCCGGCTCAGCCGACCAGAGCTTCACGAGCTCATCGAGCGGATGCTCCCCACCGGAGAGGAAGGTCACCTGGGCACCCAGGCCCTCAAGCTGAAAATAGCGCCTCACCGACTCCTTAACGTTCGCGCCCAACCCCGTGAGCGACCGCGCCACGACGACGATGAACCCCTTGTCCGGCTGGCGCAGGTAGTCCACGAGCTGCCGAAAGCTACCGCGATGGCCGTTGCCATCCGCAGTCTCCACAAAGGTGACCTGGGCCTCATAACCTTGCCGTTCGCAGAAGTCGAGGAACTCCTTATTCTGCGCGGCGAGCGTTTCGCCTTTTGACCCAGGTGCGGGCGCCCGAAAGTAGCCGACGGCTTTCATCTCAGCTTACGTACAGAATTCTCTCGCAATTGATGCACTGCACGACCTCCGAGCCGCCACGGGCCCGATTGCGCAGATTGACGGGCAACGAGATCCGGCAACCTTGACAGGCGCCGCCCTCCACCTTCGCCACGGCCTGGCCGCGGCGGCCGGTGCGCAGCTTGTCGTACAGCGCCATCAACGCGCCGTCGATGGCTGCCGCCGCCTCGCTGCGCCGCTCCTCCAGCTCAGCGATCTCGTCCTGAAGGCCCGCCTGCCGGCCGCGCAGCGCTTCCTGTTCGGCGCCGACCTTGTCACTCAGCGCCTGGAGCTGCGCCTGCGCTTCATCCTGCAATCGTTGGGCTTCCTCCAGGGCCTCCATCGCCTCAAGCGCCTTGTCGTCGAGCTCCTCCCGACGCCGTTTCAGGCTGTCCACCTCGTGCTGAAGGTCCTCTAGCTCCTTGGGATTGCTGACCTTCCCTTCGTAGAGGCGCCGTTCCGGGCCCTGGATCTTGCGCCCAAGCTCGTCCGCCTCGAACTCCTGCTCCTTAAAGGTCTTGTCAGCAACGCGGAGCGCCTCTTTGCGCTCCTCCACGGTCTGGCGAGCTTCACCCAGCTCCTCAGGTTCGCCAAAGCGGGACTGAACCTCCTCAAGCGCAGTCCTGGCGGTCTCTAGGGCGTCGTCCGCCGCCTGGAGGCGGTACAGGTCACCAATGGAGGCCATGGGTCCAGTCCTGGAACGGATTGTTCCAACTAGCGTGAAGCGTTCGGCGATGGCGGATGCTCGCGGGAGGGGGCTGCCTCGTAGCTACGTTCCTTGCGACTAACGGGCCTGGCAGACGAGATCGTACCCTGCACTCGTTGGCGATTATAGAAGCCGGTCGAACGGAGGCGCAAGACTGCTATGTCAACTGCGCCCCCTGGCACGGAAATAAAGTCCACCAGTTGACGCACCGTGACGCTGCCTCCTATCCTAAACGGGAGGCACCATCGTGGCGATCCAGTTCAACGTATCAGGCCTGCTCAAGGAGACCATCGGCGCCTCGCGCGAGTACGAAGTGGACAGCCGCGTCGCAATCGACAGCGAACCGCTGCGCGAGTGCCACGTGACGGGCCGCACCGCGTTCTTGCGGACGAACGACGGCGTTCTCGTCAGGGCACGCCTTGAGGGGTTCCAGCGCGAGTCGTGCAGCCGCTGCCTGACAGGGCTGGACATTCACCTTGGCCTCGATATCGAAGAGGAGTTTATCATGAGCAGCGATTCGGCCACAGGCGCCCGCGGGTCCGGGCCCCCGGATCCGGACGCCCAGGGGATCGATGAGCGCCATACGCTCGACCTCTCCGAGATCGTGCGTCAGCACTGGACGACCGTCTTCCCCATGCAGCCGCTCTGCCGCGCCGACTGCCGCGGCCTCTGTTCGCGCTGCGGCCAGGACCTAAATGAGCGCGACTGTTTCTGTCCCCAAGAGGAGGACACGCGATGGGCGGCGCTGCAACAACTCATGACTAAGAACGAAGGGAGTTAGCTTCGTGCCAGTACCGAAGAAGAAGACCCCAAAGTCGCGCAAGGGCAAGCATCGGAGCCACCAGCACATGCGCACGGTGCCGCCCACCACCTGTCCCCAGTGCCACAGCGCCCGCCTCCCGCACCACGTCTGCTCCGCCTGCGGCTACTATAAGGGCCGCGAAGCCGTCATCGTGGGCGAGCCCGAGCTGCCGTCCGAATAGTCGCGGGCGCGAAGACTCGAGGACAGCTCAGTGGCTGAACAGCACGTCGCCTGGCTCTTCCCCGGCCAGGGCGCCCAGCAGGTGGGTATGGGCCGCGATCTGTTCAATGGCTGCGTCCCGGCCCGCACGATCTTCGAAACGGCGAACTCCACGCTCGGCTATCCACTGAGCGACCTCTGCTTCCAGGGCCCGCCCGAGCAGCTACAGGAGACCCAGCATGCTCAGCCGGCGATCTTCACCGTCAGCCTCGCCTGTTTAGAAGCGGCGCGAGATCTGGGCGGCCTGCCATCGACGCCGCCGGACTTCATCGCCGGCCATAGCCTCGGTGAGTTCACGGCGCTGGTCGCCGCGGGCGCCCTCGATTTCGAGGCCGGCCTTCGCCTCGTTGCGGAGCGAGGCCGGCTCATGCAGCAGGCGGCAAGCGCTCACGCCGGGGCGATGGCGGCTCTCCTCGGCCTCGATGAGGAGAGCGTGGCAGCCATCTGTGAGGAGACGGGCGCCGAGCTCTGCAACGTCAATGCGGCGAGCCAGATCGTCATCGGCGGCTCGCCGGAGAACGTGGAGGCGGCGATGCGACTGGCGCTGGAGCGCGGCGCGCAGCGGGGCGTGCGCCTCAAGGTGAGCGGCGCGTTCCACACCACCCACATGGCGCAGGCCGCCGGCGAGCTGGCGCGGGCCGTGGGCGAGAGCCCGCTCCGCGACCCGCAGAGGCCGATCATCGCGAACACCACCGCCCAACCGCTCACCACCGCAGCGCAGCTACGCGAGGAGCTGGTACATCAACTCACGCGGCCGGTGCGCTGGCTGCAGACGATGCAGTACCTGCAGGCTCAGCACATCACGGCCGTGATCGAGTTTGGCCCCGGCCGCGTGCTGACCGGGCTCGCCCGTCGCATCGACCGTTCGCTCGCGACACGCAACGTCTCCGATCTCGCGGGCGCTCGCTCCGCGACGACCGCTCCTGCCCCACCTTGACCGCCGCCGCCACGGCGGGCAATCATGCAGACGACATGCTGGACTTACACGGCAAGGTAGCGCTGATCACAGGTGGCTCTCGCGGCATCGGCCGGGCGATCGCTCTCGCGCTCGCGGAGCAGGGCGCGCAGATCGCGGTGAACTACGCCTCGAACGCGCGCGCGGCTGACGAGGCCGTCCAGCAGATCACGGACTGCGGCGGCCAAGCTATCGCGATCCAGGGGGACGTGGCGAACGCTGAGGACGCGAAGCGTCTCGTGCAGGAGACGGTCGCCGCCTTCGACGCGATCCACATCCTGGTGAACAACGCCGGCCTAACCCGCGATAACCTCATACTGCGCATGTCTGAGGAGGCCTGGGACCGGGTCCTGGCCGTGAACCTGCGCGGGGCGTTTCTCTGCACCAAGGCGGCCCTTCGGCCCATGATCCGCCAGCGTTGGGGCCGCATCATCAACATCGCGAGCGTCGCTGGCGTCATCGGCAACGCAGGGCAGGCGAACTACGCGGCGGCAAAGGCCGGACTGATCGGCTTTACCAAGTCCGTCGCCAAGGAGGTCGCCTCGCGCAGCATCACGGCGAACGCGATCGCGCCCGGCCTCGTGCGCACGGAGATGACCACGGGCCTGACGGAACAGCAAGAGCAGGCCGTCTTACAGCTCGTACCGTTGGGACGGGCGGCCACGCCGGAGGAGATAGCGCCGGCGGCCGTCTTCCTCGCCTCCGAAGAAGCGGCCTACGTCACCGGCCACGTCCTGGCCGTGGACGGCGGATTGGTGATGCACTAATGGCGGCGAGAGGGCGCCGGCGAGGGCGCATCGCCGTGTTTCAGGCGCTGTACGAGGCGGACACCTCCCGCCATGCGCCGCTGGCTGCGTTCCGGCGGATCTGCGGCGAAGGGCGGCTGCCCGATGAAACGGCGACCTTCGCGCGGGACTTGATCGAGAGTGTGCTCAGGCAGCAAGATGAGATCGACGGCATGATCACAGAGCATGCGCCAGCGTGGCCCGTGGCGCAGCTCTCGCCGGTAGATAGGAACATCCTGCGGCTTGCAATCTGCGAGATGCTACGTGATAATGGGGCGCCGGTGAGCGTCATTATCAACGAAGCCGTGGAACTCGCCAAGGGGTACGGCAGCGACAAGTCAGCCAAGTTCGTGAATGGTGTACTAGGCTCCGTGGCTCGCCAACGCGACGAGCTCCTCACGGATCAGCCGACAACGAAAAGGGGATGAACACGTGGCAGTAGTCTTTGAGCGGATGCGCAAGCTCATCGTCGAACAGCTCGGCGTGGAAGAAGAGCAGGTGGTGCCCAGCGCCTCATTTATCGATGACCTGAACGCCGACTCCCTGGACCTGGTGGAGCTGATCATGTCCATGGAGGAGGAGTTCAGCAAAGATGGCAGGTCACTCGAGATCTCCGACGAGGATGCGGAAAAGATCGTGACCGTGCAGGACGCTGTCGACTACCTGAAGGACTTGGGCGTCGAGGACGACGAAGGCTAAGCCCCGGCTCATCTCTGCTGCGACGCCGCTTACGGCCGTGTGGCCGGGCGCGGCGTTCTGCTATCGTTAGGCTATGGAATTCCTCGGCGTTGGCCCTCTGGAACTGCTCGTCATCCTTGTCCTCATCCTGATCGTTGTGGGCCCTGCCCGCCTGCCTGAGATGGCGGCCCGGCTCGCCCGCCTTCTCCGCACGGCCCGGAAGTATGCCGCCACCGTGACGAAGGAGTTCAACGAGACGATGCGCGACCTGGAAAAAGAATACGACGACATGCAGGGTGAGTGGAAAGAGATCGGCCAGGGGCTGGACGAGGACGTGCGCGCGATCGGCTCCGAGCTGGAGGCGGCGACGCAGGACGCGCGCGAGGCCGCGGAGCAGGCGACGAAAGCGGTGAACGAGGAGCCGTCCAAGCCGGCGGTTCCGCCCTCGTAGCGCAGGCGAGCCATGGCCGTCCAGCCACCGGTCCAAGCGCCACCCGGCCAACCGCCACCGGAACCTCCCCCCCGGCAAGAGCCAGAACCAAAGACGCTCACCATCCTGGAGCACCTGCGGGAGCTCCGCTACCGCGTGATGGTGGTGGGCGGCGCGCTCATCGTCGGCGTGCTCGCCTCCATCTGGCCTCTCTCCGGCTGGTTCATCGACTTCCTCGCAGCGCCCGCGGAGGACCGAGTCGAGAACTTCGAGCTGATCTTCACCGAGCCGCTGGAGTACTGGACGTCGATTTTCCGCGTCTCTCTGCTCCTGGGCGTGTCGTTCGCCATGCCCGTGATCATCTACCAGACGCTCGCGTTCGTCAGCCCAGCGCTCACCGGCCGCGAGAGGCGCTGGCTGTATCCCATCGTCCTGGGGGCTTCGTTTGCCTTCCTAGCCGGCGCCGCTTTCGCCTACTACGTCGAGCTGCCGCCTGCCTTGAACTTCCTACTCGACTCCGGCGACCGGGCGCGGCCGTTGATTCGCATCCGCAGCTACGTCGACTTCGCGACGCGGCTCATCTTCGTCACCGGCGTCGTCTTCGAGCTTCCTCTCGTCGTGATGGGGCTGGCGAAACTGGGACTGGTCACCTCGCGCAAGCTGCTGGGTTGGTGGCGCTACTCAATCGTCGTCGCCTTCGTCGCCGCGGCGGTCGTCACACCGTCGCTCGACCCGATCACCCAGTCGCTAGTGGCCGGCCCGATGATCGTCCTTTATTTCCTCGGCATCGCGCTCGCCAAGCTCGTCGAAGGCAACCCGCTCGTCAGGCGCTGAACGGCCGGTCTTACCCGAAATTGATCGTAGCTCACGAGCCGTGCTACCATCGCAGCAAATCCCACCGAGGTATTCACCTGAACGCACGACCAGAAAGACCCGTTTTCACCGGCCTCCTCGGTGGCTTCTTCAGCGGGCTCACCGGCGTGGGAGGCGGAGCGGTGATGGTACCGCTCCTGACAGGGCTGCTCAGGCTGCCCCAGCACATCGCCCACGGGACCTCCCTCGCGATCGTCCTCTTCGTCGCCAGCGCGGGGCTCCTCGGCTACTGGCTCACCGGCAACGTCGACTGGAGCCTGGCGTTCTGGATCGGACTTGGTAGCGTAGGCGGTGTGTACATCGGCGCGAACGCGATGAGCAGGATTTCACCGCGCTCGTTGCGGCTCATCTTCGGCGTTTTTCTACTGTCAGTCGGCGTTCGCATGTTTATCGTCTAAAGGACGTGGGAGACATCATCGTTGCGCTCGTTATCGGCTTTGTGGGCGGTTTCGCCGGCGGGCTCCTCGGCATCGGCGGCGGCGCGATCTACGTCCCCGCCTTGGTCTTGGTCATGGACGAGCAGCAACAGCTCGCTCAGGGCGTGTCGCTGGCGGCGATCATCGCGACGGCCGCCGTCGGCAGCCTCACCCACATGCGACGGGGCAACGTCCACGGGCCAACGGTGCTCTGGGTGGCGCCCGTGGCCGCAGCCGCCGCCTTCGGCGCCGCGTTCCTGGCGGACGCCTTGGACGCCGCCGTGCTGCGCCGGATCTTCGCCGTCGTCGTCGTCTACTTCGCGCTCACCATGATCGTGGGAGCCCTCCGGAGCGAGAAGACACCGGTAGAGGAGGCGGAACAGAGTTAGCATGGACGAACAAGCCATCGCATTGCGCGACTTGAGCGATCAGATCGCCGCCTGCCCAAAGTGCAGCCTGGCGAAGACCCGCACGCACGCCGTCCCCGGGGAGGGCGACCCGAACGCGCAGATCGTCTTCATCGGCGAAGGGCCGGGCTACCATGAAGACCAGCAGGCGCGGCCGTTCGTCGGTCCGGCGGGCAAGTTCCTGGACGAGCTGCTTGCCTCGATCAAGCTGCGGCGACAGGACGTCTACATCTGCAACGTGATCAAGTGCCGCCCGCCGGGCAACCGCGACCCGCTCCCGGGCGAGATCGAAGCCTGCGGCCCGTGGCTGGAGCAGCAGCTCGAGGTCATCAAGCCGCGCCTCATCGTCACGCTGGGACGGTTCTCGATGACCCGCTACTTCCCCGGCCAGGCGATCGGCCGCATCCACGGCCAGGCGCGGCGGTTCGACAACGTCACGGTTGTGCCGATGTACCACCCGGCCGCCGCGTTGCACCAGGCCAGCCTTCGTGGCACCATCCAAGAGGACTTCCTGAAGCTCCCCGCTATACTTGAAACGGCGCTAAAGGAAGAAGCGAAGCCGGCGGAACCCGAAGTCAAACAGATGCAGCTCCTGTGAGGCGCTATGGCCCGTAAGAAACTCCGCGTCATTCCCCTGGGCGGTCTCGGCGAGATCGGCAAGAACATGATGCTCCTCGAGTACGGCGACGCGATGATCGCGATCGACGCCGGCCTCATGTTCCCTGAAGAGGAGATGCTGGGCATCGACCTCGTTATCCCGAACATGGAGTACGTGCTGAACAGCCGGAAGCGCCTGCTGGCGATCTTTCTCACCCACGGCCACGAGGACCACATCGGCGCGCTGCCCTACATCCTCCACCAAGTGCAGGCGCCCATCTACTGCACGCCGCTGACGAAGGGGCTGATCACCGTCAAGCTCAAGGAAGCCGGCATGCTCAAGCGGAGCGACATCCGCCTGCTCATGCCGGGCGAGACGGCCCAGGAAGGGCCGTTCCAGGTAGAGCCCTTCACCGTGGCGCACAGCATTCCAGACGCCACCGGGCTCGCGATTCGCACGCCCGTCGGCCTCGTCATCCACACCGGCGACTTCAAGCTGGACCACACACCAGTGATGGACCAATCGACAGACCTCACCCGCCTCGCCGCAGCGGGCAGCGAAGGCGTCCTGCTGCTCCTCGCCGACTCCACCTATGCCGAAGTGCCGGGCTACACGCCGTCCGAGCAGGTCGTGGGCGAGTCGCTGAAACACATTATGTCTAGCGCATCCGGCCGCGTCATCGTCACCACCTTCGCCTCGCTCATCGCCCGCGTCCAGCAGGTGATCGACGCCGCGGTCGAGAACGACCGCCGCGTGTTCGTCACCGGCCGCAGCATGCTGGACAACACGAAGATGGCGACAGAGATGGGCTATCTCCACGCGCCCAGGGGCACGATGGTGGGCGTGCGCGAGCTGGAAAGCATCCCGCACGAGAAGCTGGCGGTGATTACTACCGGCAGCCAGGGTGAGCCGACCTCCGCCCTCACTCGCATGGCGAACCGGGACCATCAGCACATCACGATCGTTCCCGGCGACACCGTGATCCTCTCCGCGAGCGCCGTTCCCGGCAACGAATCGCTCGTCTACCGCACCGTCGATAACCTCTTCCGCCTGGGCGCCCGCGTGCTCTACAACCGCATCGCCAACGTGCACGTGCGCGGGCACGCGGCGCAGGAGGAGCTCAAGATCGTCCACTCGCTCGTGCGGCCGCGCTACTTCGTCCCGATCCACGGCGAGTACCGCCACATGATGCTCCACGCGGACCTCGCCCATTCGCTCGGTCAGCCAAAAGAGAACATCTTCGTCCTGAGCGACGGCGACGTGCTGGAGCTGGACCAGAAGTCCGCCCGCGTGGTGGGCCAGATCCCCGCGGACTACGTCTACGTCGACGGCCTCGGCGTGGGCGACATCGACCACCTGATCCTACGCGACCGCCATCACCTGGCAACGGACGGCATGGTGGTGATCATCCTTGCGATCGAGAAGAAGAGCGGCCGTCTCGTCGGCGAGCCTGAAGTGCTCTCGCGCGGCTTCGTCGATATCGAGGAGTCCGAGGACCTGCTCCGGCGCACAGGGGAGATGGTGACCGCCGCGCTGGAAGGCGCAGACCACATCGCGGAGTGGGGCGTGGTGAACACGAAGGTGAAGGACACCGTCGCCCGCTTCCTTTACGACGAAACCCACCGCCGACCGATGATCCTGCCCGTTAGCATAGAGGTGTAAGCAGCGCCAGAACTGCTCACCTGCCTACACACCATCTCCTACCCTAGCCGCACTGGCGTTCTGCTGCTATACTATGTCACGTAGCTCGGCAGGCAGGCGGGGGCCGCCCCGAGCAGGGAGACCGTGGCTAGAGTACGATCGCGTCCCCGCCTCAGGACGGGCGCCCGGCTGGGCGTCTCTCGCGCGTCACGACGCAGCGCCGGCCGGCGCCTGCGCCGGCCATCACCGTTCGCGTCCCTGGGCGGCCTCCTCTTTCGACTTGAAGCGGCCGGCATCGCACTGCTGGTGCTGGCGCTCCTCACCATCCCCTGGCTCGTCCCAGCGACGCGCGGCGTCACCAGCCTGCGCGACGGCATTGTCGAAACGTTCGGGCTGCTCGTCTTCGCCTTCATCGGGCTGGTCGCGTACCTCGGCTTCTCGCTGCTACGCCGCCACGTGGACGATGCGCTCGCAGCCTGGCGCCCGTGGGTGATCGCGTTCCTCTCCGCGACGTTCCTGACCGGTCTGCTCGGCTTCTTCCGCCCCGGCTGGCAGCTCGGCGACGTGATGCTCGAGGAGGTCACCGCAGGCGGCGACCTCGGCCACCTGCTCGCCGGCAACCCGATCGGCATCATCGTTTGGGCCGCGACCGGTTTCGCCACGTTCGCCGTCGTCTCGCCTGTGGCGGCGGCGGCCGTGCTGGCCGGCGTGCGCACCGGCGCCGCAGCAGTCTGGGGCTGGCGCATTCCGCAGCGGACAGTGTCATCCGCCCGCGGCCTCATCGACCTCGTCTTCCCCACGCGGCCACCGCCGCGCGGAACGGAGAAGATACCGCTCGATAGCGTGATCTGGGCGCAGGAGTCGGAGTCCTCCGTGGCCGTTGAGACGGCGGCGGAGGCCGTCGCGGAGCCGGAGCCGCCGGCGCCGCCGCCGGACACCGGCGAACAAGCCGCCCTGCCGCTGGACGGGGAGACCGGCGACGGCGGGCCGCGAAAAGCCCACGACAACTGGCAGCTCCCGCCGCTGGACGTGCTCAGAGACGTGCGCGCGCAGGACGGCCAGCCGGACAATGCGATGCGGGCGCGCCAGATCATCGAGACGCTCGCCTCCTTTGGCGTCGACGCGAAGGTGATCCAGGTGAACGAAGGGCCCACCGTCACGCAGTTCGGGCTGGAGCCCGGCTGGGACGTGAAGACGCGCCAGGTCACGGAGCGCGACGCCGCGGGCAAGCCGGTCCTGGGCCGCGACGGCCAGCCCAAGGTGCACGCCGAGGAGGTGTCCCGCACGCGGGTGCGGGTGAACCAGATCACCAGCCTCGCGAATGACCTAGCGCTCGCCCTAGCCGCGCCCTCCCTGCGAATCGAGTCGCCGGTGCCGGGCAAGCCGTTCGTCGGTATCGAGGTGCCCAACCACAATGCCACGCTCGTCACACTGCGCAGCGTTGTCGAATCGGCGCAGTTCCGCCGCATGTCGGCGCGCTCGCGCCTGGTGCTCGCGCTGGGCCAGAGCGTCGCCGGAGAGCCGATCGTCGCCGACCTGGCGAAGATGCCGCACCTGCTCATCGCGGGGGCCACCGGCAGCGGCAAGAGCGTGTGCATTAACTCGATCATCGCCTGCCTGCTGATGCACGCCTCGCCAGAGGAGG
>JADFNZ010000105.1 GCA_022563135.1 Chloroflexota bacterium
CCGCTGGCGCTCGCCCGGTCCTGCAGCACCACGATCGGGATGTTCAGCGCCGGGCCGCCGGGCCGCGCGCGGAAGAAGCGCTCTTGGTCGTCGCGATCGACTTCGATCAAGATCACGCCTTCGTCCAAAAAGAGATCGGTCGTATCGACGGTCTCCTGAAGCAGACCGCCGGGCGTGCTCCGGAGATCGATGATCAGGCCGAGCATCCCGTTGCTCTCGGCGTCACGGATCACCTCCTCCACCTCCCCCGGCGTGCGTTGGGAGAACTCCGCGATGCGCAGATAGAGGACGTCGGTCGCCTCGTTGCCGCTGCTGTCGCGCAGTACGCCGCCGGGCGGAACGGTGGTCACGCTGTCCACCTGGATCTCGTCGCGAACGATGATGAACTCCTCGATCTCGCCGTCCAGGTGCCGAATCGTAAGGGCGACCTCCGAGCCTTTCTGGCCGCGGATCCTGAGCACCGCCTTATCGACCGACCAGCCATCCGTCGGTTCGCCGTCCACCGCAAGGATGGCGTCGCCTGGCAGAATGCCCGCCGCCTCCGCGGGACTGTTCTGGAACGGCCGGACGATGACGATCTCATTGTTCAGCTGCTGGACGGTGGCGCCGATCCCCTCGAAGCTGCCTGACGGCCCGATCGAGAGCTGATAGGTGATGGGATCGATGTAGAACGTGCCGGTGTCCGCCAGGCTATCGACGAGGCCGTTGATCGCGGCCTCGTATAGCACCTGCACATCGAGATTCTCCCGGCCGATGTACTCGTCTTGGAGTATCTTCACGATCTGTTCGAGTGTGCTGAAATCGACGTCCCCCGTCCCGAGCACGTCCTCAACGTCGCGCTGGATTTCCTCGGCCGTCACCGTGTCGCCGTCGTTGACGACGTAACCGAGGGTGAAGACCAGGGCGAGCAGCAGCGCCGCCAGCAGGGCAGCAACGGTTGCGATAGCCGCTCGGTACACGGTGGAGACCTCCTCGATTGCTGACAGACCGGCTGCTGATATGGAGCGGTCCGAAAATCACCGTCAGGTGTAGTCTAGCACGGCCATATTCAGGATAACAACGAACCGATCTACGCGGTCGGCGTTGCACCCATCATCATAACAACGGAGCGTTTGCGGGCGCTGTTACCTGTGTCGGGAACTCCCCGCCGATGCGAGTTTCCTCGGTGGAGCGTCGGCGGCGTCTGTGGCGTCTGTGGCGTCTGTGCGCTTGTCCGCGTAGCCGCGGTCGTCGGCTAGCTGGAGGAGCTCGGAGACCGTACGGGCCTCATCGGGGCAGCAGGCGACGCCCCAGGACGCGCTCAGGGTGAGGCTCCCGCCCAGCGGGTCGGCGGTCGCGTGGCCGGAGGCGATCGCCGTCGTCAGCTTGATCGCTGTCGCCTCGGCCGCCGCCCGCGGTGTGTCGGGTAAGATAACGGCGAACTCGTCGCCCCCGTAGCGGGCCGCGATGTCCGCGCCGCGCACCTGACTGTTGATGATTCGGCCGATGAGGGAGAGGAGCTGGTCGCCCATGAGATGGCCGTAGGTATCGTTCACCGCCTTGAAGTTGTTGAGATCGAGCAGGATGACGGACACCGGACGTCCATATCGATTCGCCCGCTCCACCTCGTGGGTAAGCTGCTCGTAGAAGTACCGATGGTTGTAGAGGTCCGTGAGCGAATCGCGGTAGGCCAGGCTTCGCAGCCGCTGGCTCAGCTCCTCGAGGTGTGTCGAGTATGCCCGTTCCACCTTGCTGTTTCTGCTTTGAGCGTACGCGGCCAGGAACAAGCCCAACGCTCCGATGAGCGAGATGCCTACCACCTCTACCATCTGCTGCACGCGCTCGCTGACGAGGTAGCCGGCCCCCAGCGACCAGCCGACCATGGCGTACACGAGCGGCACCATAAGCCACAGCAACTGACTGACGTTGCCGTGCTTCAGATCGCGCTGCGCGGTGGGCGAGTGACCGTTGGTCGATAGCGGAGAAGCGCCGTCGTCGGACGGAGCAAGGTTGTTCGCCATCGCCGAGCTACCAGACACGAAACATCCTTCCTCTCTGAAAGGACGTGCCTTCGGTAGCGCGGCTGCCGTGGCTCCGCAGACTGCGAAGTGTTAGGCCAATCGCTTTGCGTCCCACCCTTTCGAGTGGTTTGCCTTTGTCGGGACACGCGATACCTGATCTCTGTTTCCAGTATCGGCCCCTTCGACCGATTACTGTAGTGCTAGATAGGGGATCCTCCTACTTTTCTTGAGCAGGCACTACAGCACGCCCTCCCCCTTCATCAGTCTGATCGTGCGCGCAAACGCTTCGGTCGTGCGTTCGGCGTCTGCTTCTGTATGGACGGCGGAGACCATGCCGCCGGTGCCCATCAGGTCGATGCCTTCGTTCAGCATCCCCCGCCGCAGCGACCAGGTCGCCTCGCTGGACATGCGGGGTACCCGGTAGCCCGGCTGGCCCTGCCAGTCCCAGGTGAAGTCATCGGTCGGCGATGGGCAGTCCGCGCCCAAGGTCAGATGGAACATGGAGGCGTGGCCGTAGGCGCAGCCCGCGACGCCCTCGCTTCGGATCAGATCGTTTAGTCGACGCACAATGGTTTGGTTCAGCGCGTGCGCGTGGCGCTGGGGCTCGCCCGTCGCGACCACATCGAGGGCGGCGCTGCCGGCGGCGGCCGAGAGCGGGTTCGCGTTGAACGTGCCGGGGTGGGGAACCCGCTCGGCGAAATCGCCTCGACCGCCCGTGCCGAACTCGATCAGCGAGACAACCTCTCGTCGACCGGCCACCGCGCCGCCCGGGAAGCCGCCCGCTAGGATCTTGGCCAGCGTGGTCAGGTCGGGCTTGACGCCGCTCGCCGCCTGTACGCCTCCCGGCGATACACGGAAGCCGGTCACCACCTCATCGAAGATGAGGAGGGCGCCCGCCTCGCGCGTGGTCTCGCGCAGCAGGGGGAGCATCTCGGGATCCAAGGGCACGGTTCCCCAGGAGGCGCCCGTCGGCTCCAGGATGACGGCCGCGACCTCCTCGTCACGTAGCGTCTGGCGCAGGATTTCGCGGTCGTTCTGAGGGATGACCACGACGTTAGCGAGCGTCTCGTCCGGGACGCCGAAGGCGTGGGGGTGGACGCCCTCTCGGTCGGGAGCGCCGACGACGTTGTCGTTCCAGCCGTGGAAGTGAGCGGCGAAGCGGACCAGCGTCTTGCGGCCGGTGAAGGCGCGGGCAAGGCGGATCGCCATCATCGTCGCTTCCGTGCCGGCGCTGGTGAAGCGCACCACCTCCGCGGACGGGATCAAGCGCTGCACGCGCTCGGCCCACTGCAGCTCTCCCTCGTGGGATGCGCCGTAATGTGTGCCTCGCTGGAGCTGTTCGGTCGCGGCTTCCAGGACGTGGGGGTGGTTGTGTCCCAGTAACAGCGCGCCGTGCCCCATCACGAAATCGATGATCTCGTTACCGTCCACGTCCCACTTCCGGGCGCCCTGAGCCCGTTCGACGTACAGCGGGAACGGCGTGAAGTAACGGATATCGTGCGTGACCCCGTCCGGGAAGAGGCGAACGGCACGTTGGTGCAGCCGCTGCGATGTTGGGTGGAGCTGTTCGAACCGTTCGATGATCGTGGTCACGGCGTCACGCCCCTCCCGCCGGCGACGGGTAAGTCCAGCATCGTGACCAGGCCCGCGTCGTGTTCGACGACTCCGCGCACCGAGTTCAGGATCACGGCCGCGGTCGCCACATCGCCTTGAACGCCGCCCTCTATCACCAATCGTACGGGCGGTGTGCCTTCGATCTCGATCTCGTCCCGCGGCCGCTCGACGTCCATCGACATCTGGACGAGCGCCTCGATGACCGTGCGGCCGTTCAGCGTGCCGAGCGCCTGCTGACGCATGCCGGCCGCAAGGCCGTCTGCGCCGACGACCGGCTCGATCGTCTCCTCCAGCGTGTCGAGTCGCCAGCCCAAGCCTTCGGCTGCCATCCAGCACGACTCCTTGAGGCCCACGTGGCCGAACGTTCCCGTCGCTGCCTGCGCGCGAAACTCCTCGACCGCTAGGCCCACGCCCACCTTGCGCTGCAACTGCGGCCGCCGCGTCGACACATCGACGATGCGGGCGATTCGTATCCGCTCGACCTGCTGGCAGACGCCGCTGATCGCGACGGCGAGCGTGTCCATGATGAAGCCGGGGTTGACGCCCGTTCCGAGCACGGTTACGCCGTGCGCTTTCGCCTCGGCATCAAGCTGTTTGGCCAGCTCCGGATAACGCTGCCAGGGGAACGAGAGCTCCTCGCAGGTGGAGACGACGTTCGCGGTTGCCTGTACGCAGGCGAGGAACTGCGGCAGCACGTCCGGCAGATACGAACCGGTCGCATGCAGGACCAGGTCCGGCTTCGCCGCAGACAGCGCCTGCTCGGCGTCTGCTTCGATCGCCGGGTTCGCCTGGCCTGTGGCCGGCTCGATCTCCAGTACATCGTAGAGCGCCCGGCCCGCCTTGTCTGGCGCGCTATCGACGCCACCCACCAGCTCGATCTCGCCGCGTCGAGCAGCAAGACGCCCGATGCTGACGCCGATCGTGCCCAGGCCGAAGAGCACCGTCCGGATGCGCTTGCTCACCGTACGTCCTCCTTGATGATCGACGAGAGCAGGTCCTCCGCATCTCCTCGCATCCCCTTGTCCGGGTTCAGCTCCAGGCAGCGGCGCAGCGACGCCTCCGCCTTGCGGTAGAGCTGCTCTGGCTCGAGGCCTGGCTGGGCCCGGCGCGAGACGCGGTAGGCGACAAACTCGTAGCACCACCCCAGCGTATAGGCGATGGAGAAGTCCTCCGGCGCCGCCTCATCCGCCCGCTCCAGCTCCGCCAGACCTTCGGCGTAGCGACCCTGACGGGTGATAAGCGTGGTGCCCAGGTAGGAGCGCGCGTCCGCGAAGTCGGGCGCGAGCTCCAGCGCCCGACGCGCCTCGGCAAGCGCCGCGGCGATGTCGCCCTGCTCATGGCGCGCCATCGCCGCGCGCAGCCGCTCGCGAGCGGCCTCAGGAGGCGGCCGCTGGCCGGCGGCCACGTTTATGGCAGCCCCTCTACCACCTTGAGCATCTCGCTTCGGTCGAAGGCGCGGAAGGTCTGCGTCCGCACGTTCCCCTGCCCGGCGATGGTAAGGGCGATGCGCGCCATCGTCTCGTCGTCCGGTGCGTCGGCCACCACGATGTAGTCGTACTGGCCCATCTGCAGGTAGACCTCGCGCAGCTTC
>JADFNZ010000005.1 GCA_022563135.1 Chloroflexota bacterium
ACCGGCCTCATCTGTACGCGCGTCTCCCGCGTACGACAGGCCGGTATCGTCTTCTTCGCAGTCGGGGCGCTGATGGTGCCGCTCAATTTCGTGGGCGCATACGCATTCTTCTTCAGCGACGACGACATCGACCCCACCGGCCTCTGGCTCGCCGGCTCGCTCGCCAGCGCCCTCTTCTACGCAGCGGTCTCGTTGCTCGGCATTGGCCGCTGGTACGCGGTGCCGCTGATCGCGGCGCTCCACAGCGCGTTGGCGGCGGCCTTGGTGCTTGCCGGAGCGCCGCCGGAGGCGTACCCGGGCAGCTTCATCGCGCTCAACCTGCTGCTTACCGCACCGTCTATTGTGGCGATGGGTCGCGTCAGCGATGCGTTCGGCAGGATCGGCCTCTGGACCGCGCATGCATTCGTGCCGTTGGCGCTCATCGCCGCGCTGGCGATTGCCGGGGCTTCAGATAGCGAAGAGTTCGTCTCGACGCGCTGGTTCCTCCCGCCCACGGCCGCGATCGCGACGGTCTTCTACGTGGTGCAGGCGCTCTGGTCGCGCCGAGCCTATCCGAGCCTGGAACCCTATCTCTCATTCGCGGCGCTCGCGGTGGCGGGCGGCGCTGCGGTGACGCTCGTCTATGCGCTCGACGTCGGCCAGCAGTGGTACGGCCCAGCCGTGGCGATCGTCGGCTGGCTTTACGCGGCCGGCAGCGAACGGTTCGCGCCCGACTGGCCCGGCCGGCGCCACACCCAGTGGCTAGCACTCGGGTCGATTACGGTCTCCTGGCTGCTCTTCGAGGCGATCTACGGGGACTTTTCCCGGATCGGGGCGGGCGTCCACTTCTCCGCAGCGGCCTTCTACCTAGGAGCGGCAAGGCTCGTGCAGGGGAACCTCTCGACCTTCGAGCTGCGGCTCACGGGCGACCGAGACGGGCGAGCCGAAGACTATCGGCTCCCACTCGCCGCACCGTTCCTGTATGCCGCCGGGCTCGTCTCGGGGATCGGCTTCTACCATCTGCTGGTCAGTCTGCCTGCCGCGGAGACCGCTGATGCGTCCGACCTTGCGATCGCGTTCTTTGGCGCCTCGCTCGGCGTAGCTGCCATCGCGGCGACGATGCGGTGGTGGTGGCCGCAGATGCGCCTGCATATGTACGCCATCGCTGCCGGCACGAGCCTCTTCGTACTCCTCGCAGCAGTCGACAACGAGGGGCAGGTGGCGCTCCTGCTCACTGTGTACGCGGCAGTCGCGCTGGCGCTCACGCTGTGGGAGATGGAACCGCTGGCGCTGTCCATGCCCGGCGTCTACGGGTTCTTCGCCATTCTCGCCGCCTGGCGCTTCTACGAACCAAACGATGCCTACCTGCCGCTGACCTACTCCGCCATCGCCACCGGTCTCTTCGCGTTCTACGCGGCGTTCCGCCGACAGATGCCGGCGTGGACAGACGTGGCTCTGGCGCTCGCGTTCCTCTTTGCCGTGGTGGCGCCATTAGCGGGCTGGATCCGCCTGAGTAGCCTCGCAGACCCGCAGGGCTTAGTCGGCTCGATCAGCTTCGAGGAGACGGCGCTCTATCAGACATCCGCAGCAGCTGTGGCTATCGTGGGCCTGCTACTCCTCGCCCAGGCGTGGCTCGTGCGACGGATCGAGTTCGCCGCAGGCGCGTCGGCGCTCCTCATGGTCGCGCTCCTGCTAGAGATCGGCCACTTCCGCCCGGAGAACGTCCAGGCTTATACAGCGCCGCTGGGCGTCTATCTGCTCGCGGCCGGCATCCTCGCCTCGCGGGTGCGAGAGCTGCCGGAGGAGATCGAGACGTTCATCGAACCGCTCCAGGCGCTGGGCGCGGCGGTCATCATGGGGCCCAGCCTGGTGCAGTCGTGGCAGCCGGGCGGCTGGCCGTACGCGCTGATCCTCCTCGGCGAGGGTCTCGCCTTCCTCGGACTGGCGCTCGTGCAGCGACAGCTCTGGCTGCTCGGGACGGCCATGGGATTCGTGGTGCTGGAGGCGTTCCGCTACCTGTTCGAAGGTGGGAGAGCGCTGCCCGACTGGGTCACCCTCACGCTCGCCGGCCTGGTGCTCCTAGCGGCAGGCACGGCGATCCTCCTGGGGCGCGATACGTGGCTGCAATGGCAGGCCAGCGCGCAGCAATGGTGGCGTCGCGAACCGCTGCCCAGCAGGCCACGGATCTCCTAGCGAAGCATCAGCCGTCCACGCGCGGCCCGAGCTGCGCGAGCGACCGCGACTCGGCTTCCGTTCGCAGACAGGTCACGACGGCGGCGCGCAGCTCGCGCAGCTCCGGGGCGTCTCCCTCCGCAAGCAGCGCGCCGAGGCGGCCGATCGCGTCGTGAAGACGGTCGTTCGCCGCTGTCAGCTCCGCGAGCCTGATCGATGTGTCGGTCTCCGCTACCAGCGAGCGGAGCTCCGCCACCAGCGCCTCTCCCGCGCCAGCCTCAGCGTTCGCTGCCAGCGTGTCCGCCGCGCGACCAGCCAGCTCCCGCAGCGCCACGTTCTCATCGACAATGCGCTGGGCAGCGCCGTCCCACTCGTCGGCGGCTGCACCGAGGAGCGCAGTCGCCAGCATGAGCTCCAGCCGGGCATGGGCCGTCTGCAGTTCGGGCAACACATACGTCGCGAGCGTTCCCTGGATACCGCGTAGCAACTCGTCTCCGTCCGGACGCATCCTAACCTCCCCTACTCAGCGACCAGCCGCAGCAGCTCAGCCTCTATCTCCCCTTTGAACAGAGCGGTGAAGGCGTGGATGGCGTCCTTGCTCCGCCCTTCCGCGAACGAGCGCGCGCCCGTGAGGCAGATCACCGCCCACTTGAAGTTGCCCAGCGCCTCCCAGAAGCGCACCGCCGTCTCGTCGATGGCCAGCCCGCTCGCTTCCTGATAGCGGCGGTAGAACTCCTCGCGAGGCATTATTCCGCCGATCCGTGCGTCGCCGGCCCAGCGCCACGAGCGCAGGCACGCCCACGCGATGTCCTCCATCGGGTCGCCCAGGTGCGCCATCTCCCAGTCGAGCACGCCGGTGATGCGGTCGCCGTCGACCAGGAAGTTGCCCGTGCGGTAGTCTCCGTGAACCAGCGATACCTTCTGCGCCGGTGGCTTATGCGGCCGCAACCAGGCGAGCGCCAACTCCAGCGCCGGCTGCGGCTCCAGCGCCTGCTCGCGCATCGTGCGCTCCCAGCGGCCGATCTCCATCTCCGCGCAGGCGCTCGGCCCCTCCGGCGGCCCCAGGAAGTCAAGCCCTAGCTCCCGCCAATCGAGCTGGTGGATGCGCGCCAGGATCGCCACCTTCTGTTCGGCGATCGCTTCCGCGTGCCCGCCGAACCCGCTCGCCACCAGCGATTGCGCCGACGCCTCTCCCGCCAGCCGCGCCATGACGAAGAACGGCCGCTCCAGCCAGCGCCCGTCCTCTTCCATCCAGAAGACCTCCGGCACGGGCACGCCGGTCCCTTGGAGCGCCTGATAGAGGCGAAACTCTGCGTCGCGCTCGGTCTCCAGCAGGCTCGCCTCCGGGTCGCGGCGGAGGATGAAGCCACGGCCCGCCCGCGCCTTTCCCTCGCGCCAGGTCGCATCGAACGACCACGTCTCGCGGGAGGCGCCGCCTGGTATGCGCCAGAGCTGCGAGACCTCGACCTCGCGCGCGTCCGGCATCTTGTGCTGGAGGTAGGCGGCGACCTGCTCCTCACGCACGCTCAGCGCAGCTCTTCCCGCACGACGATTCCCATGCGCTCCGCCAAGTCCACGAGGGCGTCTGCGACGGCGGGCGGATCCACCAGCATATGTAAGTGCGCTCCCTCTAGCTCGGCGTAGGCCCAGCCTTCCGTTCGGGCGCGCCCGATGGCGCGCTGGTAGCGCGGCTTCGACTGGCTGAACGCCAGGTAACCGCACGGGGCGTCCGGCCAACCCGCAAAGAGGGGAGCGGGCTCCTCCCACAGCGCCAGCGGCACGCTGGGTACCTCGGCGACGAAGCGCTGTCGCAGCGCGGCGTCTTCGATGCCGACGGCGCCCAGGACGGCTTCGTTCTGCCAGATGTTGGGGGTGAAGCCGCCGGACGCGGCCTGGCGGATCGCCTCCGCCTCCTCGGGCGTATTGAAGAGGTCGAAGCGGCTCATCCCGTCGCGCTCAGGGACGACGGCGTCGACGAAGAGGTAGGCGGCGACGGGGTGGTCAGCCCCTTGGCGCATCGCCGGGAGGAGCAGGCCGGACCAGCTATGGCCCACCAGAACGAGCGATCGGTCGGCCGGGAGCGCCTCGACTGCCCGGGCTACCGCCCGCGCGTAGTGCTGCCAGTACGGAGGCGCGGATGGGCCATCGATAAGAAGGGAGGGCGTCAGCGCGTCGATGTGGCGGCGTCGGAGCTCATTGGCTACGATCGACCAGGTGATCGGGCCGACGACGGGACTGTGGACGAGGACGAAAGTGGGCATCAGCTCTGAGCTCGGAATAGTTTATGCGGCGTACCTAAAGATTCACAAGCCGCTCTTCAGCGGGCACCCTTCGAGCTGCCAGCTTCAGACCTCCAGCATCGAGTGCGGTGGGCCCGCCAGGGTTCGAACCTGGGACCAACCGGTTATGAGCCGGGCGCTCTACCACTGAGCTACGGGCCCGCTTCACCAGCGCTGATTATACCACCGCCCCCCTCCCGGAAGGGAGAAGGGCGGTGTAAGCATCGTATCAGGCGGCGAGCGGCTAGTCGAGCCGCTCGATGATCGTCGCGGTGCCGAGGCCGCCGCCGCAGCACATCGTCTCCAGGCCGTAGCGGCCGCCCGTGCGCTCTAGCTCGTTGAGCAAGGTGGTCATCAGCTTCGAGCCGGTGCAGCCGAGCGGGTGGCCCAACGCAATGGCGCCGCCGTTCACGTTCACCTTGCGCATGTCCGGCCCCAGCTCCTTCTCCCAGGCCAGCACCACGCACGCAAACGCCTCGTTGATCTCGAACAGGTCGATGTCGTCCAGCTTGAGCCCCGCCTTATCGAGCACCTTCGGCGTCGCGGTGATCGGGCCCGTGAGCATCAGCACCGGGTCGGAGCCGACGACTGCTTGGGCGACGATACGCGCTCGCGCCTTCACGCCCAGCTCCTTCGCCTTCGCTCCCGACATGAGGAGCACGGCGGCCGCGCCATCGGCGATCTGCGAGGAGTTGCCTGCGGTGTGGATACCATCCTCGCGAAACGCGGGCTGGAGCTTTGACAGCTTCTCCATCGATGTGTCCGGCCGAATCCCCTCATCCTGCTCGAACGTCGTCTTCACGCCCTCAAGCTCCACCTCCACGGGCATGATCTCGTTCTTGAAGCGCCCCTCATCGCGCGCTCGGGCGGCCTTCATGTGGCTCTCGAAGCCAAAGCGGTCGACCTGCTCGCGCGTAATCCCCCACTTCTTGGCGATCTCCTCCGCCGAGATGCCCTGCGCGGTGAGCGAATACTGGCTGATCAGTTCCGGCGGAAACGGGAAGCCGGGCCCGTTGGTAAGGCCGGCGCCCAACGGCACTCGTGTCATGTTCTCCACGCCGCAGCCGATCGTCACGTCGCAGACGTTCGCCTGGATCAGGTTCGCCGCGAAGTGAATCGCCTGCTGGCCGGAGCCGCACTGCCGGTCGACGGTCGTCGCCGGGATCGTGTAGGGGTAGCCCGCAGTGAGCAAGGCGTTGCGCGCGATGTTGGCCGACTGATCGCCCACCTGATCGACACAGCCGGCGACCACGTCCTCGACAACGTCCGGCTCCACGCCCGCGCGCCGTGTCACCTCCTGCAACACCTGCGCCAGCAGCGGAACAGGGTGCACGCCGCTCAGGCTGCCTCCGCGCCGCCCTACCGCAGTCCGCACCGCCTCGACGATGACGACATCTGTATCTTCCACGCCAAAACTCCTTTCAGCGACCAAGGTTTTGCTCTCTGCCCCTATTCTAGCAAACGCTCACGCGAGGGGCCGTGATCGCCGTACGTCTATTCGTCCGCTCGCACGAATAGGAGCGTGCCATCCAGATTCTGGAGAGCCGCAGAGAGGATGACGAAGTCAAATCCGCCGGCAGCCGCGCGCGGCACGGCGAGCGGCGTCGCTTCGATGACGTCGAACTGTTTCGCCGGCGCGACATCGATGATCGTGCTCAGCGGCAGGAAGGCGATCTCAACGTCGACGAAGTCCGACGTCACGATGCCCTGCTCGATCGCGAAGAGCGCGGCGGCCCGGCTCGGGTCGTCGAGCACCGCGATGCTGACGGTCACGCGGTCGCCGCTGCCATCCATGCCGTCACCATTCGGGCTGAACAGGACGTCCGAGAACTCTGGAAACCCTTCGATGTCGCCGATGGTGACGGCGGCCTGCCAGACGTCCAGTAGCCGCTGCTGCATGTCCGTCGAGAGGTCGCCCAGGAGCATGTCCTGCCGGTCCCACCACCAGTTGAGGAATGCTGGGTCGAAGTCCTGTTCCTCGGCGACCGCCTGGATGACGTCGTCCTGGTTCGCCTTGAAGTAGGCGACCGACTCTCCCAGCATCCGGTTCAGCTCGACGAGCGCGGCGTTCTTCTCGTCCGCCACGTCCGGGTAGGTAACGAGGATCGAGTTCATGATCGGCGCGCCGGTCAGCTCGCTCACCTCGTTCGTGATCCGGCTGAGCAGTCGGAACGACTCGTCGTTGAGCGCTGCGAATGCGCCCAGGTGGAGCAGCACAGCAGCGTCGATCTCGCCTCGACTGAGCAGCGCCGGCAGTGACTCAGCGCCCAGCTCAGTGAACCGTACGTCGCCGCCCTCCAGGCTGACGTCCAGGCCGTACTTCTCTTGCAGGAGAAACCTTGTCTCCAGCGTGAAGGTCCCGCCGAAGGACGCCACGCCTATCGTCTTGCCGCGCAACCCCGCCAGCCCGGAAGCCGTATCACCATTCGAATCGTCGTCGCCGTTGCACGCGACCGCGAGAAACGCGAGGGTCGCCACCACGGCGACCAGCGCTACCAGGCGTCGCCATCCTGGCAGGCGTGTCGTGATCCATTCCAACGTCATCGTTTCCTCCTCACTTATCTCTGCCTTACGCCAGCCAGCCGGTCTGGGCGGGCTGCTGATGTCTCAGGAGGTGCCGCTCCAGGGGAGCCAGCACCAGCCTGTCTACCGCCACGGCGATCACGATGATCGTCGCGATAATTGCAAAGAGCAACGGCGTGTCGAACCGCGTCTTCGTGATGCTCAGCAGGTAGCCGAGCCCGCTCGTCGTCGTGCCGAACAGCTCCGCGACCAGCGCGATCTTCCAGCCGACGCCGAACGAGATGCGCGTCGCCGCCATCAGGTACGGCACCAGCATGGGCAGCACCACCAGCCGCAGCAGCCGCCACGGGTTGCGCGTGAAGCTGCGGCCCATCTCAAGGATCTCGCCGTCCATGTTGTTCAGCCCGGTCGAGATGTTGATCAGGCAGAACGGCAGCAAGATCGCCACCTCCACAAAGATGACTGTATTGGTGCCGATGCCGAACCAGAACAGCGCCGCCATCGCCCAGCCCAGCGTTGGGAAGGCGTTGAGGAACGGCAGCACCCGTCCCATCACCAGCGTCCGCGTGAACGGCGCGACGCGCGGCAGCAGCGCCAGCGCCAATCCGAGCCCCAAGGCCAGCCCGACGGCGATGACGATGCGCAGGAACGAGCCGTACGTGTGCCTCGCCAGCTCCGGGTCGAAGAGGAGCCGGCCCGTCAGCCGGCCAACGTCGATTGGCGATGGCAGGATGTACTCCGGCGTTCCCCGCGCGGCGAAGTACCATGCGATGAGGAAGCCAGCGATCGCAAGCTCCGCTGTAAGCTGCTCCATCGGCAACCGTCGGCGCGGAAGCCAGCGGCGGCCCCTCGCCTCTCCCGCAGCTTCCGGCTCAGCCGTCGCCGCTCCGTCTAGCACCTGTCCCCGCGCCAAATCAGCCTCCCTGCGTCGCCTCATCGGACGGGGAGAGGATCGACGCCAGCTCAGCCTCCAGCGCCTCCATACTGGCGCGTTTCTCCTCCCGCGCCGCGTGCGGTATCGAAACGTGCAGCTCCCGCACGACCCGCGCCGGCCTGGGCGAAAACACGATGATGCGTTCGGCCAGCTCGACAGCTTCGGAGAGGTCATGCGTGACGAAGATGACGGTCAGGCCGCTTCGCCGCCAGATCGCGAGGAGCTCCTGCCGCAGGCGCCGGCGCAGCGGCACGTCCAGGTCTGAGAACGGCTCGTCCATCAGCAGGAGCTGCGGCTCCACGGCGAGCGCCCGGGCCAAGGCGACCCGGTGCCTCTCTCCGCCGCTGAGGCGTAGCGCGGGCCGGCCCGCCTCTCCGGCGAGGCCAACCAGCTCCAACGAATGCATGGCTCGCTCGCGCTTCTGCTGCGCCGAGACGCCGCTGGTGCGGAGGTCCATGGCGAGCAGCACGTTGTCCAGCGCGGTTCCCCACGGCGCAAGCCGGGGCGATTGAAACACATAGGCCGTGTCCGGCCACGTTTCGCGCGGCAGCCGCCCGTCGACGAGCAACTCGCCCTGATACTCCTCCAGCAGGCCGCCGATGAGCCGCAACGCGGTCGTCTTGCCGCAGCCGCTCGGGCCGATGACGCAGGCGAACTCGCCGCGACGCACAGCGAATGAGAGACCGCCGTGCACAAGCTCGTCTCCCAGCCTCATCTCTACGTCGCGAAACTCAACATGAGGAGCTCCTTCCGCAGGCGGTCGCTCCTGCGTCCGGCGATCGGCCACTCGCACCTGGCCTGCCACCGTCACCGCGGCCTCTCCCCAACGTGAATCGCCACGCTACCCAGCGCGAGCGAACGATGCGCGATGCGATGGAGCCCGGCAGCCTCCATCAGCTCCGTCAACTTCTCCGCCGAAGGCACGAACTGGGTGGACGCCGGCAGGTAGGCATAAGCGTCGGCGTCACCGGTGAGCAGCCGCCCAACGATCGGCACGACGCGGCGCAAATAGAACCGCCCGGCGAACGAGAGAACGCCCGGCGGCGGGCCGAGCAGATCGAGCGTGACGACCCGGGCACCGGGCGCCACGACGCGGCGCATCTCGGCCAGGAACGCGCCGATCTCCTCGACGTTGCGCAGCGAGAATGCGGTGACCACGCAGGAGAAGGTGGCGTCGTTGAACGGCAGGCGCAGCGCGTCGGCCTCCTGAAACGAGATGCTCCAGCCGGCGCGAGTCCGCCGCGACTTCTCCCGCGCCACTTCGATCATAGGGCGCGAGAAGTCGATGCCCAGCACGGGCCCGCGATCGAGCCTCGCCAGCTCGACCGCCTGATCGCCGGTGCCGCAGCAGAGATCGAGCGCGGGCCTGCCCGGCAACGGATCGGCGAGCTGCGCGGCGAGTCGCCGCCACGCCTGATGCCGTCCGAACGTCATCAGGCCGTTCATCCGGTCGTAGCGACGGGCGATGCGGCCGAACATGTGGCGCACGTAGCGCGATTTCTCCGACGCGCCGCCCTCCAGCGCGACCCGGCGGTGGAGCGTCTCCTCCTCGAACGGCTGGTCAGTCTTTGTGGTCAGGACTATTCGCCCTCCTTCCAGCCAGGCACGCTGATCTGCATCAGCACAAGGTCTTCGTCGCCCTCGTTCATCACCTGGTGCGACTCGCCCGCCAGCATCCGCACGGTGACACCGGGGCCCACGTCTACTCTCTTGCCATCCAGCTCCACGATGCCGTTTCCGGCAAGGAAGACGAAGACCTGCGGGTACGGGTGATAGTGACGCGGGAAGACACCGCCAGGCACCAGCTTAGCCTGCGAGACCCAGAGGGTCGATTCGTGCTCGGCGCGCACGAGGATCGGCTTCTCCAACACGCCCTTCACCTTGCCCGCAACCTTCGTCCACTCCATCTCGTTCAGATCGATGACCGCCCCTCGTCCCTCCTGCACCGGCGCGTGTTCGCCCGGGTAGAACGCTTCCGTCTTCGTGGTCACGTTGGCCTCCTCGCTAGGTAATGGGGAACCAGATGAAGATCATCAGGTCCCAAAGGACGTGTGAGATCAGTACAGGCCACAGATTCCCGCGCCAGGCGTAGATCGCGGCCCACGCGGTGCCGGCGACGCCTGCCGCCACGACGATCATTAGGTTCCCCGCCACCAGGTGGACGCCGGCGTAGGCGGCTATCGCGGCGGCCGTACCGGCCACGACGCCCCAGCGCCGCACGAACGCCGACTGCACCAGGCCCCGCCAGTAGATCTCCTCGCCGGGGCCGACGACGAGCGCCAGCAGCAGCCCGATGCGGATGAGCGAAGCCCTGCTCCGCAGGTCATAGATGTCGCTCACCTGCTCCGGCGCGAACGGCAGGATCGCCGTCGCTACCTTGTCGCCGACCCAAAACACGCCGTACAGCGCAATCCCGGAAGCCACGCCGATCGCGATGTCCCCGGCCGTGGGGAGCCGATCGAAGGGGCGAACGCCGAGCAGCACGCTCACCGCCCCCAGCGTTCCTGTCGCGACGCCCATCAGCACCCAGAAATTTATCGGCTGCCACGCGAACGAGAGCGTCCAGAACGCCAGCGCCAGAGGGAGCGTGAGCAGCGCAGGGAACATCCAGCCGGTCGCTCTGACCTGCACCGCGAGCGGGGATGTCGCCTCCATCAGAAGGTCGCCTCCTCAAGCACGATCGAGAGGCTCAGCAGCAGGCCGAACGTGACGTGCGTCTGCGCGGTCATCAGATCGATCTTGGCCATGCCGGCCGGACTGTTTCCGGCGGCAAGGCCCGTTCCTGAAACCATCGCCTGGATCGCGACGACGGCGGCCGGCAGCGTCACTAGCGTCAGCAGCGCCCACCAGGCGAAGACGCCGGTCGCGGCTAAGACGACAACGGATGCGTACCCGCCCAGCACGAGACTGATATAGAAGATCGCGCCGCGCTGCTGGCCGAGCATCGTCGAGAGCGTGCGAAAGCCTGCCCGCCGGTCGTCCTCGACATCGCGCACGTCGTTTGCGTGGAGGATCGCCGCCACCATGAAGCCGGCCGGGATCGCGATTAGCCACGCGTCCCTCGTCACATCGCCGCTGATGGCGTAGTACGCGCCGAAGGCCATCAGCGGGCCCATGAGCACAAACACCAGCGGTACGCCCAGCGCGCGGTATTTGTACTGGAGCGGCGGCGCCGTATAGCCGTAGCCGCCCACCAGACCTGCGAGGCCGATCGCCAGCATGGCCGGCCCGCGCAGCGCGATCAGGTAACCGCCGATCGCCACGGCAATGCCGAGCAGCAGCAGCGCCGCTCGATACGCCTCGCTCGCGGTGAGGCGGCCCTGCACGAGCACCTTGCTCGCTCGCGGCGAATCCACCGTGTCCACTTCGTTCCGGACGTCGAAGACTTCGTTGATCACGTTCGTGCCCGCCTGCAATGAGATGGCCGCCACCACGACGAGGGCGAACAGGCCAGCGTCGAACCCATCGTCACGCCAGGCGAGCGCTGCGCCGAGCGCTACGGGCACGAGCGACGCCGTCCACGAGAACGGCCGCACGATCTCGAACCAGGCCTGCAATCGTCCGTGCTCCAGGCGAGCAGCCGGCGCCGCTTCATAAGCCGCGGCGTCCGCTGTTGCTCTGGCAGGAGTGCTGCGGCTCTGCTGGTCAGCGATAAACGCCTGCAGGTCCGACTCCTGCACGCGGAGCGACCCACCGAACCGGAAGTGCGGCAGCAGCCCGTCCTTCACATGCCGGTAGACCGTCGCCTGAGAGACGCTCAGACGCCGCGCCACCTCCGCCACGGAGAGGCTTTGGGTGGAGACATCGCCGGACGATGAGCTGTCTGTGGCCATGGCACACTTTCGCAATCGTGATCAATCATGTGCAATCGTATCACTGGGGAGCTTAGGATCAAGCGTAGAGATACTCGACCGCCGACCGCAAACGTCTGCAGGCCAGCGCGCCACGCACTCGACTCGAACGGGGCAGCTAGGAATGCTGGTTCGTGGTGATCCCTACCCCCCGGGGAGGCGCACCTCTAGCTCGCGAGTATAGAGGCGGTCCTCGTAGCCACGGAGCGCGTCCGCCACCGTCGCTATCACATCGTCGATCTCGATGAGATCAGGGTTAAACGTCACCGTGACGGACGGCGTCGCATCGTCGCTGCGAATGTCCACGGCGATCACCCCTTTCACGGCAGCGAGCGGCTCCACGGCCGGGTCTCCGCAGTACTCGTCGTCGCAGCGAAACCGGCGCGATTCAAAGCGCACCCGGCCGGCGTTGTCCGCGTCGGGAAACACCTCCAGCACGTGCTCCCGCGGCACGACGGTGAGGAAGCGCAGCCTGTCCGGAGGCTCTCCGCCGGGTACGGCGTCGATGGCGGCCTGCACATAGCTATCCATGGTCTCCTCATCGAGCTGGCCCTGGAAGGTCGCCTGGATCACGCCGTTGCGGTCGATAAAGACGCTGTGCGGCAGACCCCGCACGCCGTAGGCGTCCGAGATCGTCACGTCCGTGTCCATCGCGATCACGAAGTCGAAGAGCTCCAGCGCCTCGATAAACTCGCGGGCTTCGCTCACCCGCTCCTGAACGTTGACGCTCACGATCGTCAGGCCCTCGTCCTGGTGCGCGAGGCGCTGTTGTTCGAGAACAGGCATCTCCGCCAGGCAGCTCGTACACCAGGTAGCCCAGAAGTTGATCACGACCGGCCCGCCACGTAGCTCGCTCAATACGAAGCGCACATCGTCCATGTTCGAGGCCTCGAAGTTGCGGGCGAGGCGTCCCGTCCGCGATCCGGCCGACAGGTCGCCGCCTTCGCCCGGCGTGTCGACGAGGCGCGGGGAGCGGACGGAGTTGTCGACTCCGCCGTCTCGCAGCAAGACCAGAAACAGCACTGCGAACAGGCTTCCCAGTAGCGTGAGCGCCAGGAGCGCCCGCCAGAGGCTGATCTGGATCAGCGCACCGCGCCGCGAGGGCTGCGGTTCGGTCTGCGGGGGATTCGGAGCACCCATCTACTCGCCTGCATCCTAGCCGGGCCGCTATCCAACGCTATGTGCGCGCGATCACGGCGCTAAACGCACGCCGGGCTGCCGGTCGCCAATCTACGATTCCAATTGTACCAGTATCGAATGTCCTTTTTCTCCCGCCTCTTCGTCACAAGCGCAAACCGTTGTACAATTGATCACGGAGGCTACTTTTGACATCTGAACGCCGCGGCGAAGAAGCGCGCGAGCGCGACGCCGCCCAGTCGAGCGAGCGCAGGGTCCTGCTTGGGGACCAGCAGTGCCCCCGCTGCCAGAAGTTCTTCACGGCCAGCTACTGGAGCGGCGAGACGCTCGTTCAGGCGCGCTGCCTGAGCTGCGATCTTAAGTGGCCGCGGCCGGACGTCGTGTAGCTTCCGCAGCAGAGCGCGAACAACAGCGAGGAGAATATGCCCCGAAAATCGGCAACAGCTACTGCCTCCAGACCTCAGGCCACCAGTGAGATCGAGCTTCCTGACTCGGTCGAGCTGTATCTGAACGAGATCGCCCGCTTCAAGCTCCTCACGCCGCAGCAGGAGGTTGACCTCTTCAAGCGAATCGAGCACGGCCGCATCCTCACCCACCTGAGCGAGGTCTACGCAGAGGAGAACGGTGCTCTTCCCACGCCGGAAGAGCTCGTCTACCTCCTGCTGCTCGAAATGCTCGCCGGCCTCCGGCTCGTGCGGGAGAGCAAGGCCATCCGCGGGTTCCCCCCGCCGGGCGGCATCGGCGAGGAGATCCGCTACCAGCGGCTGCGCGATGCGATCGACCGCCAGCTCCCGACGAGACTCGACCGGAAGCTGCCGCCGTATCTGCGACAAGGCCTTAACCCGCTGCAGAACCCCATCATCAGCCTCTCGGTAGGGCAGCGCGTCTTTGGGTCAGAGCCGCCGCCGGAGCTTGAGCGCGGGCTCAAGCTTGTCGACCGCGGCGCCACGCCGAAGAACCAGAAGCTGACGCCGTACCTCAAGCACCTCATGCCTAACATGCGACGCGCTCGTGAAGAGGCGGCCCGAGCGGAGGAGCACATGGTGAATGCCAACCTGCGCCTGGTGGTGAGCGTCGCCAAGAAGCACGCGGCTCGCGGGCTGCCCCTGATGGACCTTGTTCAGGAGGGCAACGCCGGTCTCATGCGGGCCGTGGAGAAGTTCGAGTACCGCAAAGGCTATCGTTTTAGCACCTACGCCACCTGGTGGATCCGGCAGGCCGTCGGACGCGCGATCGCGGACAAGGCGCGCACCATTCGCCTCCCCATCCACATCAATGAGCTTATCTCCAAGTACACGCAGGCCCGCGAGCGCCTGTTCCAGTACTTCGGCCGGGAGCCTAAGGTGGGAGAGCTCGCACGATTCATGGGCATGAGCCAGGAGAAGGTACGGGAGGCGGCACGCGCCCTCCGCCAATCCGTCATCTCCCTTGAGACGCCCGTTGGCGAAGAGGACGAGAGCACGCTCGGTAGCCTGCTGGAGGACTTCCTCTCGCCCTCGCCCGAGGAGGAGGCGACCCGCGAGCTGCTGCGGGAGCGGGTTCGTGACGCCCTGAGCGTGCTGACGCCGCGGGAGCGCCAGGTGATCGAGCTTCGCTTCGGAATTCTTGACGGCCGTGCCCGCACGCTGGACGTCGTGGGTAATGCACTGGGCGTGACACGCGAGCGCGCTCGCCAGATAGAGGCGCAAGCGCTCTCAAAACTGCGCCACCACCACCAGCGCCGTATCTTCGAGGACGAATAGCGCGACGCGGGGCGCAAGTGACCGGCTTTGTTCTCATGCCCTCGCGAGTTATCATGCGTATAGTTGAGCGACGCGTTCTTGCGTGTCGCCTGCCACGGGGTGAAGGCGTCTGATGCGCACGTTAGCCGGGCTCCAAAAGAGCCCTCCCCTCTCACGAGAATGCCGCCACGCGCCACGATGCGTGGCGCCGCCTCATCCCCGCCAACCAGATCGATAACTTCTCGGAAGGACGCCGTTAGAACCAGAGCGCAGGAGAAGGAGTGAGCCCCGCAATGGCGATCAACCTCTTCAAGTCGAAGCCTGCCGCGACCACCCCTGGGGACGCGCTGCTCCAGGCAAGCCAGACTCCCCTCACGATCCCAGCGATGGTGAGCGACGCAAGCGCGCGCTACGGCCAGAACGTGCTGTGCGAACAGAAGCTTAAGGGCGAATGGCACACCCTCACCGCGGACGACGCCTGGCGTCAGGCGAATGATTTTGCGGCAGGCCTCATCGCGCTCGGCCTGGAGAAGGGTGACCGCGTCGCCGTCATCTGCGAGAACGGCCTGCCCTGGGTGGTGACCTACTTCGGCCTCTCCCTGGCAGGAGGCGTGGGCGTGCCCCTCTACGTAGAGCTGAAGCGTCAGGAGATCGAGGAGTTGGTGCAGCGCTCCGGCGCGCGCTTCGTCATCGCCTCCGCGCAGGTCGTGGACCGGCTGGGCGATCACATTCAGGGCGGCACCACGGTGATCGTCGTCGGTGGGACGGAGGCCAAGACTGGCCAAGCGCCCCGATTCATGCGGCGTGGCCGCCCGGACCTCATTCCGTTCGATCAGGTCGCCGCCGAGGCGACGGATGAGAGCCGGGCAGCTCTCGCGGAGCGCAAAGTGGCGCCCGACGACCTCGCATCTATTGTGTTCACCTCGGGCACGACAGGCGGCATGAAGGGCGTCATGCTCACGCACAAGAACATCATGTCGAACGTCGAGTCCGTTCGCCGCGCGATCAGCTTCGACGAGAAGGACCGGCTCCTGCTCGTGCTACCGCTCCACCACTCGTTCCCCTTCACCATGTTCCTCATCAGCTACGCTGTTGGCGGGAAGACCACCTTTGAAAATGACCTGCTGCGCGTGCGCGACCGGCTGAAGGAGACGAAGCCAACGATCTTCCTGGGTGTGCCGGCGCTCTTCGATCAGCTGTACCGCGCCATCGTGCGCCGCGCCGAGTCAGACGGCAGGCTGGAGAAGCTGGAGCGCGCGCTTCGCTACGTGGACGCCATCAAGCGCCGCACCGGCGTGAACGTTGGGCGGATCGTCTTCGGCGAGGTGCACCAGCAGCTAGGAGGCAACCTTCGTTTCGTCATGAGTGGCGGCGCCGCGCTCAAACCCGAGGTGGCGCGGAGCTTCTTTCGGCTGGGGCTGCTGATCATCCAGGGATGGGGCCTCTCAGAGGCGTCGCCGGCCGTCGCTGCCCAGCGCGTGCTGCCGCGCCGGTTCCTCCTGACCAACTACTATGAGGAACGCGCCGGTACCGTCGGCCAGGCGATCCCTGGGGTTGAAGTCAGTCTCATCGATGTGCCGGAGAAAGAGATCTACGTCCACCTCCACGGCGAAGGCGAACTGGTCGTGCGCGGCCCAAACGTGTTCGCCGGATACTGGCAGGCGGAGGAGGAGACGGCCGCAGCAAAGGCTGGAGGCTGGCTCCGCACGGGAGACCTGGGCCGCATCGACGACGAGGGGAACATCTGGATCACGGGCCGCAGCAAGTACGTCATCGTGCTCGACTCCGGCGAGAAGGTAGTGCCGGACGAGCTGGAGGAACGCTTCAGCGCGAGTGAACTCCTGCAGGACGTCTGCATCGTACCTCGCACGAATCGCAACAAGACGCAGGTGGGCGCCATTATCTATCCGAACCTGGCAGAAGCGCAGCTCCGGTTGCAGGCGCGCGGCGAAGAGATGACCGAGGCGAACGTCCGGAAGCTAGTGCAGGATGAGCTTGACAGCTTCGCCCGGGAGCTCTCGCCTCACAAGCGGGTCAGCGAGCTGATACTCAGCGACACCCCCCTGCCAAAGACCGCTCTGCAGGACCTAGCTCGCGGGCAGATGCAGGATTCGTACGGCTTCGACCTCGAGCGCTGGCGGCAGACGTCGGCGGAAGAGCTGGAGCCCACCAGCGAAGAATCGGAGGCGGAGGAAGCAACGCCGGCCGCGAACGAGACGGACGACGCCTAGACGCAACGTCCGGCCGGCTCGCAGAAGACAAGAACAGCCCCGGCACTATACCGGGGCTGTTTCATTTCGTAGAAAACTCTGGCTGGCTTAGGTCTCGAGCGCCATGCGCATGACCGGGTCCATCCGGTCGACGCGGTCGCCAAGGCCGGCCACTTCCAGCCGGTGGATGTACTCCTGCACCTGCCGCTTGCGCAAGGCCATGAACTTGTTAAAGCCCTCATCGCTATTCTTCTTGCCGCCACCGAGCAGAATGATCAGCGACTCAGCCACGGTGATCCCGAACGTCCCCGTCTCGGGGTCCGCGTTCTCGGACTCGTCCAGGTAGGAGTGGATCTCTTCGCGCCGCTCGGGCTCGTTCTCCAGCACGTACTTCATGTGCATCACCCCGAAGCCGAGGTGTCGCGATTCGTCCTGCGCGCACAGGCGGAACATGCGCTTCTCCGCCTCGTTCTGGGCGATCAGCTCACCCATGCGGAACATCGATTGGATGAAGCCCTCCGCCTGGACGTGCATGATCGCCGACATCTCCGTAAAGTCGCGCGCATTGAGGATGGTGCGGAGCGAGGAAGTTGGGCTCGCCTTCAGCAGGCCGCCCCCGTTGGCCAGGGCACGCTTGCGGAAGACGTCCAGGTGACGCGCCTCATCCATAACCTGGGAGCAGAGAAAGAGCTTCGTCTCAAAGTGCTCGTTGCTGATGCGGGGAATCCACTGGCCCGGGGTGTCGCCGGCGATGAACTCCACCTCAGTGAGGAAGGTGCAGAGCTGGCAGAACGCCCGCTCGATCTCGTCGGGCAGCGGCTCGAGCGTCTCCCACGGGATATCCGTAGCCGATGACCACTGGCGCTGTACGGCCTCCTCGTAGAGCATCGTCGCGTTCTGCGACCAGACGTTGGCCTTCGCGTCGAGGTAGTAGCCGATCCGCGGCACGCCCTCACGCCGTGCGGCGCCGCGCGCCCGATAGGTGAACTCCGGGCGATCCTCTTCCGGAGGGCCATACGGGCCAATGTTCACCTCATCCAGCGTGAGACCGCGCTTGCCCGGACGAGCCGTCATGCCCCACGTCTGATCGAGATCCAGCCAGCTCAGGTCTACCGACGGCGCTTCCGCCGTTTCCGTCCGGAGCGTCTGGAGCGTATCCTGATCGACTGCCATAGCTGCTCTCCTTGTCCTTAGCCAAGCGAATGCTAGGCTTAACTTAGAACTCACTAAGTAGTGATTTCGCTTCCAGTATACTGTGCCGTTTGGCCCTGTCAAGCAGGCCGATTGGCCCCTACGCGGCGACCGCCAGACTCAACCGTTTCTCGTGAAGAAAGTAATTAACCGAACCCAACCAATTACCTCTTGACAGCCTGCCAGGCTGGTGCTAGCGTGAAACACGGTCCCGAGTAGCTAGGGCCCGAACAACCGGTGGACAAAGCCGGAGGAACCCGGGGCTTCCCGCAAGGGCGGCCTACAGGGAACAGCCGGTGGAGGGTGATACCGGAGGTGCGGGAGGCGGTTACTCGGGGCCGTTTGCTTTCTGCAGGTGCTCCCGCATCCAGTCCCGCTCCAGCGCAGCGATGAACGGAAGATTGCGGTAGTTCTGGCGAAAGTCCAGTCCGTACCCGACCACAAACTCGTCCGGCACCTCAAAGCCGACGTAGTCTAGTTGCACCTCGGCAAGGCGGCGCACGCGCTTATCGAGCAGCGTGCAGACCTTGAGGCTCGCTGGTCGCCGCGACTTCAGCTCCTGCAGCAGCGTGCGCAGCGTCATGCCGGTATCGACGATACCCTCGACGACGATGACGTCACGGGCATCTATCGATTCGTCCAGGTCCTTCAAGATCCGCACCTCGCCACTCTCCTTGCCCTCGTAGGATGAGATCGCCATGAAGTCGATCGCCAGAGGGAGCGAAATGTGGCGCATCAGGTCGGCCATGAAGCAGGTGACACCACGCAACACGCCGACGAGCAGCGGCTCTTTACCGCGGTAGTCCCGCGTAATCTGAGCGCCCAGTTCGCCGACCTTGCGCTCGATCTCTGAGGCGCTGATCAACACTTTATGGATCCCCCGCACCTCTAATTCCGAAAAGGGGCCGAACCCATACTTGGCCAGAAGGCTCAGGTAGTCCGAGCGATGAAGCAGCTTGATCTGCGCGTCCGGATAGAGCTTCTGGAAACGGCGGAGCTTGCGGTGTTTCCCAGTCACTAAGTTCTGCTTCAGCGTTGTCAGCTCAACGTAGAGGTCGAGCTCCGGCAGGAAGAAGTCAGGGGTGAACGCCTCGGTGATGCGGCCCGCATCTTCGCGGAGGGTAAACGTACGCGGTTCGTACTGCCAGGCGACGCCGTAGAAGTCAAGGAGCCGGGCGAACTCCCCCTCGCTCTCGTGCGCGAAGCGGACGGCGCCGGCATCGTTCGCCCGCGCATCCGTCTTCGCCCCGGAGTTTATCGTGGTTATTCCGGCAACCCCCGGATGAAGCGCTGCACCACGGACCGTACCCGCTCCTGGAGTTCTGGGGACGGTTCCGCGCCATCCCGGTCTTGCCCCGCCATCATTTCGTCGAGGAACGGGCCAACGGAGAGAACCACAAGCTGGCGCGCGACGACGTCGACGTCGATGCCAGGGAGATCACCGCGCCGAACGAACTCCCGCAGGATGCGTGCCTGCGCGTTGCGCCAGCGTTCGGTCACCATACGGTAGTCATCGGCCGCTACGGGATCCTCGCTGATCGCCTCGCTGAACAGCACTTTCATGAAGTCCTTGTTCCGCTGCATGATGCCGAGCGCGGCCAGCGCGATACTCGTCAGCACCTCGATCGGCGGATGCGTGGGGGTCGCATGCTCAAGCTCGCTCAGCGCGGAGAAGATGCCACGCTCCTCGAAAAGCGACTCGAACAGCGCGCGCTTTGAAGCGAAGTGATAGTAGATCGCGGCGTCGGTGATGCCTGCCGCTTTCGCGATGTCTCGGACGCTCGTGCGCGCGAAGCCCTTCTCCGAAAAGAGCCGCAGCGACGCGTCAAGGATCTGTTTGCGGGTGAGGGGGCCGCGCCGTGCTCTTCGGCGGCCCTTGGATGGTGAACGTGTTGGCGCGGTAGTGACCAGCTCTGCTCCTCGCTCCGCTCGCCCGCAGGCGAACAGACGTTTGCTGTGACTGTAGCGTAGCCGACAGCGGCCGAATCTGTCAACGGAGCGCGCTCATGGATCAGCTTATGCTGTTGATCCGTCTCGTACGTGCTGCTACGCTGAGTGGCCAACGCGAGTGGTGCAAGCACTCCCGAGACGGAGACCTGAGCGGTGTCCGCCAGTCGCAAGGAGACGCGACAGTGATCGTGCGTTTGGACTTCGGCGATGAGGTGCGGCGTCCCCGCACGCTGCGCGTTGGGCCCGCGCGAGGCGCCGGGGTACACATCGTCGCACAGCTCGGCCAGTACCTCCCGTTCAAGCAGCGCAGCGTGGATGAGCTCTTTCTCGGCCGCTCCCTCGCCCACGCGAACGATCTGGTCGCCGCAATGACGGAGCTCTGGCGAGTGAGCAAGCCCGGCGCCATCCTCCGCCTGCGCCTGCCGCATGCGTCGTCGTCGTGGGCCGTCAGCCGCGATCCGAAGCATCGCGGTCACTTCACGCTCGAGACGTTCAGCTACTTCGATCCCCGCGAAGGCGACCCTGCATGCCCCGGCGCAGCATCGTTTCGCGTGGAGCAGGCCCGCCTCTACCTCACCGCGCCGCGCCGCGCCCAAGCCCGCGGGTTGGCGGTCGCCCGCGGCGTCATCGCGCCGATGATCGAGGCGTTCGTCAACCAGAACAGAGGGATGCAGTACCGCTGGGAGCGCTGGTTCGCGCCCTTGGTGGGTGGATTCGAGGAGTTCGCCGTTGTCCTCAGCGCCGTCAAAGAGCCCTCCTTCGCCTGAGCCAACCTTCGACCTCGCGTACTCCGTACACGATTTCGAGGTCAGCCCGCACCGCGACAACCAGTTCCTCACGCGCTGCATGGAGAAGGCCCTGCTGGCGGAGACCGCCGCGCCGGGCACGCGAACGCTAGATGTCGCCTGCGGCGTCGGGCAGCTGACGGCCCGGCTGCATCGGCTTGGCTGCGAAAGCGTGGGGCTGGAGCCATCGCCCGAGATGGCCGGAGTAAGCCGCTGGCTCTATCCGGCGGAGCAGGTCGTGCTCGTGCGAGGCATCGCGGAGGCGCTGCCCTTTCGCAGCGAGAGCTTCGACCGCATACTCTGCCAAGGGTCGCTGGACCACTTTGTCGACCCGCGCGCCTTCATGCGAGAGGCGCGCCGCCTCCTGCGGCCAGGCGGCCGCGTCATCATCGCGCTCGCCAATTACGAAAGCCTCTCCTGCCGCATCGGGCGGGCCGCAGCGCAGCTCCAACGACGCCTGCTCCGCCGCTCGCGGCCTCCCCACCGGCCCTACTGGCAGCCGCCACCCGATCACCTACACATGGGCGACCTGCCGTTCGTGCGGACACTGGGCGGCGCCGCGCTCGATCTGGAGCGCTGCTACGGCATCTCGCTGCTCTGGCTCGTGTCAGGCTGGGGCCGCTGGCTAGACGGCCAGCCGCGCTTCGTGGCGGAGGCGCTACTGCGAACGCTCAACCGCTGCGCCCGGCCGCTGCCGCTGTTCGCCGACATGATCGTCTCTGTTTGGAGACCGGCGGGAGCGGTCGATGCAGCCTGATAGAAGGTTGGGCCTTCGCGCCGAACTGCAGGAGGCATACGACACCTACCGGCGCTATAGCTTTACTGCGGACCCACCGGAGGGGCCTCTGCTGGAGCAGTGGCGAGCGCGGGGCAGACGGGCCGCTCGCATCTTCCTCGGCATGCCACTCGGCCCCGTCCTCCTCCTCCGCCTCAGGAACGCCCTCCTCCGCCGCGAGGCGCCTCTCCTGCCCTACCTCTGCGAACTCCTCAGCAACGCGCTCTGGCACGTGTCCATCGGACGGCGCGTGGAGGCAGGGCCCGGCCTCCTGCTGCCCCACGGCCACGTCGTGATCGACGGCGCCGTGACAATAGGAGACGCCTGCGTGATCAACCCGTGGGTGACCATCGGGCTGAGCAGGCGCCGGCGCCTGGGCGGTTTCGACCCGCGCGGGCCGGCGATAGGCAATCGCGTGTTCATCGGCACGGGGGCCAAGCTGCTCGGGCCGATTACAGTCGGCGACGGGGCGCGCATCGGCGCGAACGCGGTGGTGATCGAGGACGTACCGCCCGGTGCGACGGTGGTCGGCATGCCTGCCCGCGTCGTCCAGAGCGCACCGCCCCCCTGGGAGGCCGCGCTGCACCAGGTATCGCGATGACCGCGGCGGAGAGGAGCGAACGATGATCGAAGGCGTCCAGCTCAAGCAACTGGTGACGCACCGCGACGAGCGTGGCTTCTTCCGCGAGATCGCCCGCGACACCGAGGAGATCGTCGCGGAGGGCTGGGCTCAACTCAGCCATTCGCTCATGCATTCCGGTGTGGCCAAGGCATGGCACGTGCACCCAACGCAGATCGACTGGTGGTACGTCCCCGTCGGCGATCTGAAGGTCGCCCTCTATGATCCGCGCGATGGCTCGCCAACGCGCGGCGACCTCGACGAGCTCTTCCTGGGCGAACACTATGACGCACAGCTGCTCAAGATACCGGCGGGCGTCGCCCACGGCTGCCGGGCCATCGGCGGCACGGCGCACCTCATCTACCTCACGTCCAGCACGTATAATCCGGACGAGGAAGGGCGGATCCCGCACGACGATGCATCTATCGGCTACGATTGGACGGCGCTGCCGCCGATCACGTAGAGGGTCTGCGGAACGGAGCTGCCCGCGCCGGATGGCCGGCTAGGGAAACGTAACTACGTTAGAGTGTTGAGCGATGCCATCTCCAGTGTCCTCAACCGAGCCCCCAGACTTCTTCCACGTCGAACGCGACGAGCAGTACCTGCGGCTCCTTCGCGAAGAGGAGCAGTACTGGGACAAGCCTAGCCACACACTGCTCACTATGACACCGCCGCCGTGGGTCCAGGAGCATCAAAACCAACGGTTCACGGGTGACCGCAGCCGCCCGTGGAACGAGGCGATCCACGACTA
>JADFNZ010000106.1 GCA_022563135.1 Chloroflexota bacterium
CTCGGACATATCGAGCCGGATCATTGAATCCTGGCTGCCGAACATGACCTCGGCCAGCATTCGCGGCAGGTAGGTCTTGCCGACGCCGGTCGGTCCAAGGAACATGAAGACGCCGATGGGACGCTTTGGGTCCTTCAGGCCGGCGCGCGAGCGGCGCACCGCCTTTGAGATGTAGGTGATCGCTTCTTTCTGGCCGACGACCTTCGCCTCCAGCGCCTCCTCCATCTGGAGAAGACGAGTCTGTTCCTCGCTGGCGATGCGCGTTACCGGGATGCCCGTCCACATGCTGACGACGGTGGCGATGTCCTCTTCGCTGACGACCGGGGCGTCCGCGTTGCCGGCCGCGCCCAGCTCTTTCTCCTGGTTCGCGATCTTTTCCTGGAGCTTCACCTCGCGGTCGCGGAGCTCGGCGGCGTATTCGTACTGCTGGGACGCGATGGCGGCGTCCTTCTCCTTCCGCACGCTCTCCAGACCGCTCAACGCCTCCTTCAGTGAGGGCGGCGTGGTCGAACGCTTGATGCGCACGCGCGATGCGGCCTCGTCCACCAGGTCGATCGCCTTGTCCGGGAGGAAGCGATCGGTGACATAACGTGCAGCGAGCACGGCGGCGGCCTTGAGTGCCTCGTCGCTGATCTTCAGCCGGTGATGCTCCTCGTAGCGCTCATTCACGCCGCGCAGGATTTCGACCGTCTCCTCTACCGACGGCTCCTCTACGGTCACCGGCTGAAGGCGGCGCTCCAGCGCGGAATCCTTCTCGATGTACTTGCGGTAGTCGTCGAGGGTGGTGGCGCCGATGCACTGGAGCTCGCCGCGGGCGAGGGAGGGCTTGAGGATGTTCGCGGCGTCGACGGCACCTTCAGCGGCGCCGGCGCCGACCAGCATGTGTATCTCGTCGATGAAGAGGATGCAGTTGCCCGCGTTCTTCAGCTCATCGATGACCTTCTTCAGCCGCTCCTCGAACTCACCGCGGTACTTCGTGCCGGCGACGAGGCCGCCGATGTCCAGCGTCACCAGCCGCTTCCCTTGCAGCGTTTCCGGGATATCACCGGACGTGATCCGGTGCGCCAGCCCTTCGGCGATGGCCGTCTTGCCGACGCCCGGCTCGCCGATGAGGATGGGGTTGTTCTTCGTGCGCCGCGAGAGGATCTGGATGACCCGTTCGATCTCCCGTTCGCGACCGATCACCGGGTCGAGCTTGCCCTGGCGGGCGGCGCTGGTGAGGTCGATACCGAGTTGGTCGACGGTGGGCGTGCGGGTGGACGAACGCGCCCCCGAACCGGCGCCCTGGGGCATGCTTTGCGACAGGATGCGCGTGGTCTCCGCGCGCACGCGCTCGAGGTTGACGCCGAGGCTCTCGAGGACGCTCGCGGCGATGCCCTCGCCCTCGCGAACGAGGCCGAGCAGCAGGTGCTCCGTGCCGATGTAGTGGTGGTTCAGCCGGCGCGCTTCGTCCACGGCCAGCTCGATGACCTTCTTCGCGCGCGGGGTGAGGCCGATGTCGCCGGTGATCGCGCGGTCGCCGCGGCCGATGATGAACTCCACGGCGGAGCGCACTTTGCTCAGCTCAACGCCGAGGTTGGCGAGCACCTTCGCGGCCACGCCATCGCCCTCGCGGACGAGGCCGAGCAGCAAGTGCTCCGTGCCGATGTAGTTGTGGTTGAAGCGCTGCGCCTCTTCTTGGGCCAGCGTAAGGACTCTGCGGGCGCGTTCGGTGAATTTGTCGAACCGGTCTGCCATCGTTACATTCGCTCCTCTTCATTCACCTTAGCACAGCGCTTTCGGCGAAGTCCATTAGGGCGGACGCTGCTTCTTTACTGAGGTCAGATCGACGCCGGTTCTTCGCGCCCCCGCGGGACGTCGGTATGGATCAAGCTTCCTGCTTCTGCTCTTCCTCCTCCGGCTCCTCGGCCGGTGCTTCTGCGGCGGGCTCCTCGGACGCTGCGGCCTCCGGCTCCTCGGCCGGTGCTTCAGCGTCGGGCTCCTCGGTCGCGGCGGCCTCCGGCTGCAGGTCGGGAATGGGCCCTGCGCGCTCTATGAACTCGTCGCGGACCTCGTCAGGCACGCTCAGCACCTCGCCGCCTTCGCTGAAGACGAAGCCCAAGGCTTCGCCCTCGTCGCGAGCGCGTCGGAGGCTGAGGCCCAGCCGGTGCCGGTCGCGTTCGATGCGGACGATCTTGAGTGGCAGGAGGTCGCCTTCGCGCGTTACCTCCTTGGGGTGTCCGATACGACGGTCGACCAGTTCCGAGACGTGAATCAGCCCTTCCACGGGCCCCTCAATGCGGGCGAACGCGCCGAAGGTGACCAGCTTGGTCACGAGGCCGGTGATGACCTGCCCTTCCTGGTACTTGTCGACCACGGCATCCCATTTCGCCGGGTTGGCCCGCCGCGGACTGAGGGCGATGCGCTTGTTCTCCGCGTCGACCTTTGTGATGTAGACGTCTACCTCGTCGCCTACCTTGAAGAGCTCTGAGGGGGACTTATCGCGCTCCCATGAGAGCTCGGAGAGGTGGGCGAGGCCGTCCGCCCCGCCCAGATCGATGAAGACGCCGAAGTTGCGCACGCTGCTGACGCGGCCCTTGCGGATGTCGCCTTCGTGCAGCTCCGCGATCAGCCGTTCTTTCTGCTCCATGCGCCACTCCTGGAGCGCCGCGCGCTCCGAGAGGATCACGCGGTTGCGTCTGCGGTTGATCTCGATCACCTTCAGGCGGAGCTTGCGGCCGACGGCCTCAGCGAGGCTGCTGCTGCCGCCGTCCTCGCGGTTGCGGTCCGGCCGAACGCCGACCACCTGGGAGAGCGGGACGAAGGCGTTGACGCCTTCGACGTTGACCAGCAGGCCGCCCTTGTTGTAGCCGCTGACCTCGCCGTCAAAGCTCTCGCCGGATTCGAACCGCTCCTGCAGGGTGAGCCAGCCGCGTTCGCCGCGAGCCCTGTCGATCGAAAGCAGGATCTGTCCGTCCGGGGTCTCCGGCTGGACGATGTAGACGAGCACCTTTTCGCCGGGCTGGAGCTTCTCCTCGGCCTCTGAGCCCAGGGAGCGCATTTCGTGCTTGGGGACGACGCCTTCCGTCTTGGAGGCGATGTCGATCAGGGCGCCGTCCCGGTCCCATCCCATAACGACGCCTTCGACGACCTCACCACGCTGGGGAGAGCGAAACTCTGCGCTCTCCTCAAGCAGCGTTGCCATGTCGGTTGTCTGGTCAGCGTCGTCCTCGGCGTCGCCTTGTTGAACGTCGCTCTGTTGAATCTGGGGATCACCTGTCAAACCTACTGGTCCTCCTTCTTCCGATGGGTGCGCCCAACCATCCCGCACGGACGAGAAGGCCATGGGGACGGTTGGGACATCGGCGTAATTCTAGCACAGCGGTTCGGCGCGAGGAAGCGAATGGACTTGTCCCGCCCCCGGCCTACGAGGCGGCGGCATGTGCTCCCAGGGCCAGACCCTTCGGCAGGCTCAGGGTGACGATGAGTGGCATGGTCAGGCTTGAGCCTGACCCGCAGACGCGGGGCCCTCCCGCCGCTCCTGCGCCTGCTGCTGGGCGCGCTCGCGCATCATCCGGATGATCGGCGATGGCTCCGACGGCTGCCAGCGTTTCCGCCACTCCGACTCGTCCTCTGGCCACGGCTGGTCGTAGTGCTCGATTGTGCCGGGCGTCTGCGCCTCCCGCAGGACGCGTAGGGCGCGGCGGATGACGGCGAGCTGCTCGTCCGGCTTGCCCGCGCGCCCGAGCGGGTGCCCGAACGGGAACTCGACGCCCAGCGTGCGGGGCGCGCCCAGCTTCTCCGCCCAGTGCGGCATCATCGTGACGAGTACAGACATGCGAATTTACCGCACTGCCGCTTCGGGTCGCGATCCCGCTAGCGGCGTAGCCGGAACGCAGCGCCCAGGCCGGGATATTCGAGCTGTCCTGTGACCGTTGGCCTTGCGTCGGGACTCTGTTGTCCTGCTAGAATCAAGCATCGAAGTCGGAGTGGATACGCAGGCTTGGAGGCACAGGTATGCTGCCCGTGAAGAATCAGCGTGTGGTGGACGCTCCGATTGACGAGGTGTTTGGCTACTTGTCAGACTTTGCTCATGTTTCCGAATGGCTCTGGAAAAGGGAGGAAGGTCGAGTCGATATCCCTGGGGCCCGCGGGCGCGGTCATCGGCTTTCGTGTCAACCGAACGGGAAGTTTCGAAGTGACCGAGTTTGTCCCGAACGAGCGGCTAACATGGGAGCGAGACACAGGTGTGGGCTTCCGTGAACGCCACTTCATTGAGGTTCAAACGACCGACGGCGGTACGCGGATTACGTACGGCTATGAACCTCTACACACATGGAATCCCTTCGTACTGCCCTTCGTGCTCCTCTTCCAGCTACTCAGCTGCAACCTATCGCCGCTCGGCCGTTGGTACAATGGGCGCATCATGAGGCGTCTTCAGGAGCGGCTGGAATCAGGGTCGTAGCCGCTCGATCGCCTACATCGCCGCGGGGCCCTCCCGCCGCTCCTGGGCCTGCTGCTGGGCGCGCTCGCGCATCATCCGGATGATCGGTGATGGCTCCGACGGCTGCCAGCGCTTTCGCCACTCCGACTCGTCCTCCGGCCACGGCTGGTCGTAGTGCTCGATTGTGCCGGGCGTCTGCGCCTCCCGCAGGACGCGTAGGGCGCGGCGGATGACGGCGAGCTGCTCGTCTGTGTGGCCCGCGCGCCCGAGCGGGTGGCCGAACGGGAACTCGACGCCCAGCGTGCGGGGCGCGCCTAGCTTCTCCGCCCAGTGCGGCATCATCGTGACGAGTACAGTGCTGATGCCGGCGGCTTCGATGACACGTGCCAGCACGGGCACGTTTCGGGAGCAGTCCGGTCAGACAGGTGTGAGGAGCGCGACGTCCACCTGCTCCTTGATCATCCGCTGCGCCACGGCCGGGCCGTACTGCTCGCGCCACGCCGTTGGGTCCATCTGGAAGCCCATGAACGAGTAGTGGTGG
>JADFNZ010000107.1 GCA_022563135.1 Chloroflexota bacterium
GCCGATTGTGCGCGGCCCACAGCGCGTAGCGCACACTTAGGGAGATCGTTCGCTTGACTGGACCGCGTGATGGCCGAAAGTTCGGCTGCACGTACTCTGACCTCAGACAACGTTACTTGGTCGAAGTGGTTCTCGATTCTTTGGGAACGGGCCCGTTGTCCGGCGAACGCCTCATGGAGATCGCCGATGGGTTCGTTCCGACGCCGCCTTTCAGAGATGCAGATGGCTGAGCATGCCTTCGACCTGAAGAGCGCTTTTCTCTTACGACAAGAGCAACTGCTCGCGACGCTTGGCGCAGGCCGGTCAGCGGGCTCGCATCCGGTTGCGATCGGCGATGACTCTGAGCTCAACTGGAGAGGCATGCTCCGCTCGATACTTCCAGCCCGGTACGGCGTGTCGAAAGGATTCGCGGTAGATGCAGATGGGAGACGCAGCCAGCAGATCGATGTTCTCATCCATGATAGGTTCTACTCGCCGACCCTTCTCGACATAGGGGATCACGTATTTGTGCCAGCGGAAGCAGTATACGCAGTCCTGGAAGTCAAACAGGAGATGACGCTGGATCACATAGTCTATGCAGCGCGCAAAGTTGCATCGGTGCGCAGACTGCGAAGAACATCTGGCCCGGTTCCTTTCGTAAGTGGCGCACTTGAACCGAAAACACCTCAAGACATCCTTGGCGGGTTGCTAGCATTGGACACCAAGTGGAAGCCTCCGTTCGGAAGAACATTTGTCCGCGCCATCAAGAGTGCCAGCGTTGAAGCACCGCTTGATATAGGGTGTACTCTGCGGTGCGGCGCATATGAACTTGGCGAAAACGAACAGAGAGTTAGCGCTGCCGATACGACATTAATCTTCTTCGCACTCAGTCTCCTTAGAAGGCTCCAAGCGATGGCTAGCGTACCCGCCATTCAGTACGAGGAGTATGGACGAGTTCTTGAGGCGGGCGGGGCGGACGCGGAGGGTTCAGCACCAGACGTGATGACCCGCTAGCGTCGGAGCGGCGGGCGCAAAAGCAGGCGCTTACGGCGTGACCATCCTCAAGGACCGCGACGATCGGCAAGCAGCCCGGTATCTCTTCCGCAACCCAGCCGCGGAAGTGGTGTTCGAGCGGCCGCACGTCGTGAAGGAAGACCACGTCGCCGGGATCAGGGAGCGCGTCGGGAAACGAAAAGGCGGGGCCCGACGAGACGCGACCGCCGAGTAGGGCAGCGTAGCGCTCGGCGTGTACGGGAGGCTGGCGCGGGTCCGCGGCGGGCGGTTCGTCGCGGGCAAGCGCATCGAGCTCAGCGGCGATGTTGTCGGGGACATCTGCGCCCGCAGCCCAGACACAGGTCTCGTCGCCGCGGACGAGGCAGAACATCAGGGCCGGCGTCGGGCTGGGGGGCGTCGCGATACGGTCGCGGTCGTCGGAGACGAACAGGGTGCGCAGCAGGTCGGGTGTCGGTGGCGGAGGGTTCAGCACCAGACGTGACGACCCGCTAGCCCACCACCCGCACCAAACCGCGGGTCCCGTCCACCTCGGCGAGCTGGCCGTCCTGCAGGAGGAGGGTGGCGTCGCGGACGGCGAGGACGGCCGGGATGCCGTACTCGCGCGCGACGGTGGCGGTGTGACCGAGCATGCCGCCGACCTCGGTGACGACCGCGCAGGCGACGGCGAAGAGCGGTGTCCAAGGCGGGAGGGTGACGCGAGTGACGAGGACGTCGCCGGGACGCAGGCGACCCGCCTCGTCGAGCGTGCGCACGACGCGCACCGGGCCGCGCGCTACGCCGGCCGAAGCGCCCGTGCCGGTCAGGTCGCCGGTGCGCTCGGGCCGGCTCGCGGGCGGACGCGGTTCGGCGCCCTTGGGCGGCGGCGCGCCCACGTAGGCCGGCGGCTTGACCTGGCTCCAGCGATCGAACTCCCGGCGGCGCTGCGCGCTGAGCGCGGAGACGCCTGCGCTGTCGCCGCGTAGGGCGGCGCAGAATTCGCCGAGGTGGAGGAAGAAGACGTCGCCGGGCTGGGCGACTACGTTGGCGGCCGCGAGCCGGCGGCCGGCCTCCAGGACGAGCCGGCGAGGCATGGTGTAGAGTCGCTGGTCGATGTAGAAATTGTGGTCCTCGGTGAGGTGCAGGACCTCCTTCGCCGTGTCGATTGCGTCGCGCAGGCGCTCGCGGCCATCGCCGTCGAGGCCGGCCAGCGCCTGCTCGACCGCGCCGTCGCGCTCCTCGCCCAGACGCCGCCGCTCCTCGGCGGGGTCGTAGCCTTCGGTCTCGAGGTAAGCGCGGAGCATCGTGAGCGGGACGCTCGGGTCCTCGACCCACGTCACGCCGAAGAGGCTGGCGCCGCTGCGCCAGCCGAACTCCTCGAGGAAGGAGTCGAGCGCCTCGACGAATTGGCGCGCATCGGCATCGCGGCGCAGCTCGTCGAGCGTTTGGGCGGTCTTCCCGTCCTCGAGCGCGAGGATGCGCTCATTCACACTCGGGAGGTTCGCAGCGGTACGGCTCAGGCGCCAGAGGGCGTCCCCCGCCTCGACGCTCTTGTTACCGTAGCCCTGGACGAGGCGGATGGCGCTGAGCTCATCGCCGCCGGTGAGTTCTCGATAGACGCGGACAAGCGCGGTGAGGGCCATGTGGGGGGGCGTGATGGAGAGGGTGTGAAGCTCTCCCGAGCGGCGGCGCAGCTCAGGCAGACGCTCGATCTCCTCGGCGAGCTGTTCGTTGCTCATGGCGGCGAAGTCGGCGGTGCGAAAGCGCTCGATGTGGCCGAGCACCTCGGGCAGGATCTCGTCCTCCCAGCGGCGGCCGGCCTCGCGCAGACGCTCGAAGTCGCTCGCCGAGGGCGGAGCGTCCTCGCCGCTGGCGGCGGCGCGCTGCTGCCAGCGGAAGAAGGGGTAGTAGTTGAAGACTCGGGGCCGCAATCCCCAGCCGAACCCTTCGATGAACGGGCCCAGCCCGAGGTCGAAGGCGAGCGGCTCGATGGCGCCCGGCGTGTGCTCCGGGTCGTACTGCCAACAGGTCTCCGCGTCCGCCGGGTCGTCCCACTGGACCGGGAACGCGCCGGTCGCCGTCTCGTCTGCCATTGGCCATCGCCTCCGAATTACGATTTCTCTCGCGGCGGTACAGTATACACAAGCGCCCGCGCGCGGCTGGGGCCGGAAGTACTCCCTATCCTACCCCATTGCGCAGTGCCGGCTGAAAGCGAGCCCCGAGCGAGTCACGCCTGATCTTCTCGAAGTCCTCGTCTTGAAAGCCGAACTGCTCCTCCAGCAGCTTGAACTCGCTCTCCATGCTGCATTGGAAGGGACCGGGGTCGTCCGTATTGATGCTGAAGTTCAGGCCGAGCTCCTTCGCCAGCCGCACAGGGTGCTCCTCAATGCGCCGGACGCTGCCGGTCTTGACGTTGCTCGTCGGGCACAGCTCCAGATGGATCCCCTCTTCTTGAATACGCTCCAGCAGCCGTGGATCTTGAAAGGCCGCCACGGCATGGCCGATCCGCTGGGGAGCGCCGTGGTCGATCGCATCCCAGACCGACTCCGGCCCGGCCCATTCGCCGGCGTGGATCTCGACTCCGAGGCCGGCCTCATGAAAGCGCTGGAACGCCCGGCGGAGGGGACGCACTGGATTGCCCTGCTCCGGCCCTGCTAGCAACACACCGACGATCAGGCCCGCCCGGCGTAAAGGCGCGATCAGCTCAGCGATGCTCTCCGCGAACGCAGGCTCTCGATGGCGGGAGAAGCCGATGAGGAGCTCGACCTGGAGCTTCCCGTCCTCGATTGGGGTGAGCCAGTCGCGAAACGACTGGAACTTGTCGATCAGTTCAGCCGGATCGCGCGGCAGTTCACTGGTGCCGATCGAGATCTCTGTGTAGATGACCCGCTGGGCCTTGAGCCGTTCGAGATGCGCCGCGAGGATCGGGCGGAAGGAATCTAGATCCCCCTCAAGAGGCGCGAGCGCATTCATGTAGCGCCAGAAGCTCTCGTAATCCACCACCGGGTAGAGCGCTTCGAGCGCCTCCGGCGTGATCGGTAGCTCCATACCCTGTGCCCGCATGACGCGCAACATCGCAGGGTCGGCGATGCCGTCCTGGTGACAGTGGAGCTCTACTTTTCGGACGTCCCGATAGGACATTCTTACGCGGTTCCTGCAGGTTTCCTCGCGAGCACGCCTGCGCGGTTCGTCTAGGAAGGCGGATGCATCTCCTCAGGAGGGACGTCGCGGACGTGGGTCGCGAAGTTCCACCGGTGTCCCTCCAAGTCCTCGACCGCGTAGCGACGGTCGCCGTAGAACTGGTCCTCAGGCTCGTCGAGAATCTTGGCGCCCGCCGCCTGGGCCTGGGCGAAGTGCTTGTCGACGTCGTCCACGTAGACATTAATGAGCAGGCTCACATGGCCGTGCTGCTTGGGGTTTTGGTAGTCCGGGCCAGGGTGTCCCATCATGATCACGCCATCGCTCAGCTCCATCTCGGCGTGGTTGACACTTCCGTCGGGCGCTGCCATCCGCAAGCGCTCGCTGAAACCGAATGCTTTCGTCAGCCAATCGAGGGCCGCGCCAACGTCTTCGTATAAGATATACGGCGTGATCCGGGGCATGTTTTCGGGCGGGTTGGCGGGCATGGTGCGCCTCCTGGCGAATCGCTGACGTGCTGAGATTCGCTTCTGAACTAGAGGGCTGGGGGCTAGAAGGTAACCGGGAGCTCCTCTAAGCCCCGCAAGATCAGGCCCTCGCCCCACTTCAGCCGATCGGTTGCCAGGCGCATCTCCGGAAAGCGTTCTCCGAGCGCCTGGAACACCACTTGCCCCTCCAGCCGGGCGAGCGGCGCGCCCAGGCAGGCGTGGATGCCGTGGCTAAACGAGAGGTGCTGATTGCTGTTGTCGCGCGTGATGTCGAGACGGTCCGGGTCCGTGAACTTCTCGGGATCGCGGTTCGCCGCCCCAAGGAGCAGGATCACTTGCTGTCCGGCCTTGAGCGATTGACCC